>CACXYD010000044.1 GCA_902771755.1 uncultured Ruminococcus sp.
GTATCTGTTATAATATAATTAAGGTATTAAACAGTAGTAAGTGAATCAACAGAAACGTTAAGCTCCTTGGCGATATTGAACAGAATATTTACTGAAGGCATTTTCAGGTCGGACTCAATATATGCAATCATTGCCTGTGTAACACCTACCGCTTCAGCAAGTTCCTTTTGTGTAATGCCACGGTCCTTACGATACTTTTTGATTTTTTCACCTACATTTACATTATTCATACTATCACCACCTTGTTTTTTGTATTTATTTATGGTATTATAATCATAACTGAAAGTTATAGCTTATTGGATACATTGGAGTTATAGCAAGAGCCAGCCAAAACGCTTACTATAACCCCTATGCAGCCAAATAAGCTGTGTAAGTTATGCCAAATGGCTTACGAGGGGATAATTGTTTTTTAACCATTTGTTTTATAACTTGGTTATATTATAATCTCACCCCAATGAGATTTCAAGCGTTATTGCTCATTTTTTTGAGTTTCTGTGTTTTGCACAATTTTGTGATTTCATTTTTATGAGATTTTTACAAAGGTGATATTATGGAATTAGTTCAGGCGCAATAACAAGATGGAAAAACGGTGGTATTCCTAATTCAAACAAACTGGAGTTAATAGCTGACTATTTTGATTGTTCAACAGATTATCTATTAGGCAAAACAGATATAAAAAAAGAACCAACTGCTCAAAACGAACAGCCGGTATCTGAAGAACTTCAAAAACTTATTAACGCTTCCTCTTCTCTATCTGATGAAGAAGCCACAAAAGTTCTTGAATTCGTTGAATTTATTAAATCTCAAAGGAACTGATTTATTCATTGATATATATACCTATTTTAGGGATAGTTGGTGGTAGTATGACTTTTTACGAGCATTTACATCTTTTAATGAGAGAAAAAAATGTTACAGCAAAACAGGTAACACAAGATCTTCAAATCTCAAAAAACTCTTTTACATACTGGAAAAAGAACGGCAATATTCCAAAAGGAGATATTTTAGAGTCACTTGCAAAATACTTTGATTGCTCTATCGACTACCTTGTGGGAAAAGCAAATATAAAAAAAGAACCGACCACCCAGAATGAGCAGTCGGTATCCGAAGACTTACAAAATCTTATTGAAGCTTCTTCTTCCCTTTCTGATGCAGAGGCTCAGAAGGCTCTTGCTTTCGTTGAGTTTTTAAAGTCTCAACGAAAATAAGTACTTTTTTAATTTCTTCTGCTGAAAGCGTCTTGTAGCTTTCGATAAGTTTCTCGAGATTTGTCATTTGTTCTACTCCTTAAATTTATTGTGCCATCTTGCACAATAAATAAGTATATTTCATACAAATGGTAAAATCATATTTATTGTATTTAATTTTTAAAAGCGTTATTTAATAACGTTACGGTTGGTGATGCTATGTTTATTGAAATTCCATATCTTCAAAATAAATATTATGAACGTAATAAATATAGACCTACTTACGAATACAATTTTATGACATCTCAAATAAATACTACTGTAGCCTTTATCTGTGACGACAGTGATTCCTATTGTGATTTGATTAGCGTTTTAGATTTCAATTTTAATCCTATACTTACCTATAAGACAAATGCGCATATACATGCTTGTAACATTTCCAATGATGGTAATTATATTGTGTGGCAAACAGCTTCCTCTCCCTATGATGATGGGAACTGTATTTTCTTACTTGATGTCACAAATAAAAAATTATTATGGAAAGTACAATCTTACCTTCATTGCAAATTTTCTAAAGGGATATTTGTGTTTCCACAAAGAAATATTATAGAGTGTTTATTTAATGATATCATAATCCAATATGATATGACAGGTAATGTGATAGCTCCTGATAAACTTAATCAAGATATGCTAAAAGGTTCTTGTGTAAGCCCTTACTATTTGAATAATAAGACTACAGAATTAATTGATACATTAAAATGTAAGTTCGACAAAAAAATCGAACAAGAAATTTTAGATAACTTAACTGTTGCCGAACAAAATCCTCAAATGTCCAAATATCAGTTATCACTTACATACAAAAGCCTTGCAGATTGTTATTATGAGAAAGAAATGTACAATAAAGCATTGGAATGCTATAAAAAAGGATTGCTTTATAATAACAAACTTTCTGTAAAAAGGATAATATCTAAGTTAAAAAAGGAACTATACCTATGAAAAGATTTCTTATTGCACTACTTGTTTCAGCCATTTCTTTTAGCACGGTCGCATGTTCAGGTGAATCTAATGGTAGAAAAACAACACAAGTAACAAGTAATACAGAAAAAACAACTATTGAAACAACCCACAAGATTGAAGAAGATATTAAATTATCAGATGATGACATTGATAATATTTCAAATGATATACAAAATAAATTCAAGTATACAGAGTATGTAAGTGTATTTTACAACGCAATCTATAAAAATTACAGAATAGTAGTTGAATACGGATATGAATTTGCTACATCATACAATAGATTTGAGTATGCAGACAATATTATTAGTTATTGCAAAGAAATTCAACAAAAATACAAGTTAAAGAATACACCAACAATATTGATACGACTATCGTTAATTGATACTAAATACAATAAAAACCATAAAGAAATATATTGGATTACTTCAGATTATGGTGAATCCGGAACTCTATGTTACAAATCGGATAATGTAGAATTAACGCAAATTGAAACTCCATTGAACTTATTAGAGGAACGCTTAAAAGTAACCGACTATATTTAACAAATAGGAGTAAAAAAATGCCAGCTTACAAGGACGAAAAGAACAGGGGAACATGGTATGCTATGTTTTACTATGTTGACTGGACAGGAATTAGGAAACGAAAGAAAAAAAGAGGTTTTAAAACCCGTAGAGAAGCTTTAGCTTTTGAACGAGATTTTTTAAAAGAACCCGCTGTTAATACTGAAATTACATTTTCTCAATTATATGATATATACTTGAAAGATGTTAGCGGTAAAAAAAGAGACAGCACCATTGAAACTAAATCAAGCATCATAAAATTACATGTCCTCCCCTATTTTAAAGACAAAAAGATATCAGAAATATCAGCCGCTGATGTGAGAATGTGGCAAAATGAAATAATTAAGAAAGATTTTTCTAAAACATATATGCACTCAATCAACAGCCAGCTCTCATCTATATTGAATTATGCAGTCAAGTATTACGGACTAAAAAGTAATCCCTGCACTATAGCAGGATCAATCGGATCTAAAAAAGCAAGAACAATGCTATACTGGACAATGGATGAATACAAGCAATTTATTTCTGTTGTTAAAGAACCGGGCTATCATATAGCATTTAACATACTTTATTGGGGCGGCTTGCGAAAAGGAGAGCTGATGGCTCTTACCCCTGCTGATATCAGCAATGGTGCGTTAAATATCCGTAAAACCGGTGGATTTAAAAGCAAGAAGTACAGAGAACACGAAGCAAAAACCGAGAAAAGTATGCGCACTGTAACACTTCCGGAGTTTTGCTACAAAGAGTTGTGTGAATATGTTTCAAAACTCTACGGCATCACAGAACACGATAGAATTTTTGATTTTAATTCAAACAGCACTTTAAACTCTGCTCTTAAAAGATATGCTCAAAAAGCAGGAGTTAAAGAAATCAGAGTACACGACCTCAGACACTCGCATGTATCTTTGTGTATTGAAATGGGTATGAATATTCTTGAAATTAAGGATAGAATGGGACACGAAAACATTGAAACCACTCTAAATACATACGCTCATTTGTATCCGAATAAGCAAAATATGTTAGCTTCTGCATTGAATGAGAAAGGAAAAGAACTGCTTGAAATTAAATAATTTTATTTTTTAGTCCCATAACAGTCCCACGGATTAAAAAAGAACCCCCGAAAAGCTCGATAAACACTGACTTTTCGGGGGCTTTTATATTTTTGGTTATCATTCCCACTCAACCGTTCCAGGAGGTTTGGAAGTTATGTCATACACAACTCTATTAACATGTTCAACTTCGTTGATGATGCGGTTGGAGACTCTGCCTAGGATTTCATAGGGGATTTTTGCCCAGTCAGCTGTCATAAAGTCATCGGTTGTAACGGCACGGAGGGCGATGAGTTCGTCATATGTTCTTGCGTCACCCATAACACCTACGGTTTTAACACCCGGGAGGACTGCGAAAAACTGGCTCATCTTATCTGCGTAACCGCACTTATCCATTTCATCACGGAGAATTGCGTCGGCTTCCTGAAGAATACGAACCTTTTCTGCAGTAACTTCGCCGATTACACGGACACCGAGTCCCGGGCCGGGGAACGGCTGACGCCATACGAGGTCGTGCGGAAGTCCGAGTTTTTCGCCCACTACTCTTACCTCATCCTTGAAAAGGTCTTTGAGTGGCTCAATTACTCCTGCAAAGTCGATATCTTCGGGGATACCAACCTGATTATGGTGTGTTTTAATTTTTGCGGCATCACCTTTACCGCTTTCGATACGGTCGGGATAGATTGTACCCTGTGCAAAGTAGCCTTCGCCGTAGCTTTCACGGATTTTGTTCCAGAACACCTTATAGAATTCTGTGCCGATGATGTGACGCTTTTCTTCGGGTTCTTCAACACCTTTAAGCTTTGCAAGAAACTCATCTTGACAGTTAATGCGGACAAAGTTCATATCAAAAAGCTTTGTAAAAGTCTGCTCTACAAAGTCGCCCTCGTCTTTTCTCATAAGTCCCTGATCAACAAAAACGCATGTGAGCTGTTTGCCGACTGCCTTACTGAGAAGTGCTGCGGCAACAGATGAATCTACACCGCCCGAAAGTCCGAGAACTACACCCTTGTCGCCAATCTGCTCTTTAAGCTGTGCAACAGTTGTGTCAATGAAACTTTCCATTTTCCACTCGCCCTTGCATTCGCAAACATCATAAAGGAATGAACGGAGCATATCTTTACCGTTTTCTGTATGGTTTACTTCGGGGTGGAACTGAACACCGTAGAATTTTTTCTCGGGGCAAGACATTGCGGCTACGGGACAAACATCTGTTGTAGCTGTAATGCTGAATCCTTCGGGAGCCTCATTGATATAGTCACGGTGGCTCATCCATGAGATGCCTTCGCTCTTTACTGATTTAAAGAGGATATCATCGTTGTTATATCTTGTAACTGTCTTGCCGTACTCGCTTGAAGAATTGTCTGTAGCTGAAACAACATTGCCGCCGAGTGTGTATGCCATAAGCTGACAACCGTAGCAAATGCCGAGAATCGGGATTCCGAGTTCAAAAATTTCAGGAGTATAATGGGGTGATGACTCGTCATAAACGCTGTTAGGACCGCCTGTGAAGATAATGCCTTTTGGGTTAATGTCTTTGATTTTCTGAATATCAACGGTGTAAGGAAGAATTTCGCAATATACATTACACTCACGAACTCTTCTTGCAATCAGCTGATTGTACTGACCGCCGAAATCAAGAACAATGACAGTTTCTTTTGTAGCATTGCTCATAGTAAAATTCCTTTCAAATTTAAAGAATACCGCACAGAGTTTGTGCGGTATTCAATTAATATTTTAATTATCTGTAAATAATATCGTTTCTGGAAGGACCGTTTGAAACCATTGTAATCGGCACACCGATAGCCTTTTCGGCAAATTCAATGTACTCACGGCATTCCTTAGGAAGTTTGTCATACTCTGTGATACCTGAGATTGAACACTTCCAACCCTTGAGCTTTTTGAGAATAGGTTTGCATCTCTTAAGCTTTGTTGTTGACGGGAAGTAGTCAATTTCTTTGCCGTCAAGTTCATAACCTACGCAAACAGGGATTTCATCAAGATATCCGAGAACATCAAGAACTGTGAATGCAACCTGTGTTGCACCTTGAACCATACAGCCATAGCGTGTTGCAACGAGGTCAAGCCAACCCATTCTTCTCGGTCTGCCTGTTGTTGCACCGAATTCGCCGCCGTCACCGCCTCTTCTGCGGAGTTCGTCAGCCTCATCACCGAAGATTTCGGAAACGAATTCACCTGCGCCTACTGCGCTTGAATAAGCCTTGACAACTGTGATGATTTCCTTGATTTCATACGGAGGAATACCTGCGCCTACTGCACCGTAACCTGCGATTGTGTTAGATGAAGTAACCATAGGATAAATACCAAAGTCGGTATCTTTGAGTGAACCAAGTTGTCCCTCAAGAAGAATATTCTTTCCTTCTTTGAGCGCATTATGAATAAATGTGAATGCATCACCAACATAAGGAGCAAGAAGTTCCTTATATTCCATAAGTTTGTCAAAAACTTCCTGTTCTGTGATTTCGGGCTTGTTGTAGAGGTTTTTCAGAGTTGCGTTCTTGATTTCAAGAGCGTGTCTGATTTTCTCTTTGAGTGAATCGGGATCGTCATAAAGTTCATTAATCTGGAAACCGATTTTTGAATACTTGTCCGAATAGAACGGAGCGATACCGCTCTTTGTTGAACCGAAAGAATTTTTGCCAAGACGCTCTTCCTCATAGCAGTCAAATGCTACATGGTAAGGCATAACAATCTGTGCTCTGTCAGAAATAATAATGTTTGGCTCGGGAACTCCACGGTCTTTGAGGTGAGCCATTTCCTTAACGAAGTTTTCAACGCTGAAAGCAACACCGTTGCCGATAATATTGGTGATATTCTGATGAAAAACACCCGAAGGAAGCTGGTGAAGAGCAAATTTTCCGTAATCGTTGACAATTGTATGTCCTGCGTTCGCACCGCCCTGAAAACGAATTACGATGTCGCTGTCGTTTGCGAGAACATCGGTAATTTTACCCTTGCCCTCGTCGCCCCAGTTGGCACCTACAATTGCTTTTACCATTTTACAAAACTCCTTTTTACAGACGCATGGTCTGCGATAAATAAAATATATACTTTGAACCAAAGGTTCGTTTAAATCAGTTAATTAAACATTGATTTCAGGCTTGTCAGACTCAACATCTGCATACTTTTCAAGAACAGGCTTGATGCACTCGTTGAGGAAGTCCTCTGTCTGCTCTTTTGCTCTGCCTGTGTAGTTTTCAGGCTTGAGAATCTTTTCGAGTTCTTCAAGAGTAACACCGAATGCCTCGTCAGCGGCAATTCTTTCGAGAAGGTCATTCTCGCCGCCTTCAACCTTGACTACTCTTGACGCAGCCATTGAATGCTCACGGATTCTCTCGTGAAGCTGCTGTCTGTCAGCACCACGCTTTTTAACTGCATCCATCATAATGTTTTCTGTTGCCATGAACGGAAGTTCTTTTCTGAGTCTTTGTTCAATTACCTTTGGATAAACAACAAGACCGTCTGCAACATTTGCATAGAGTGAAAGGATACCGTCAACTGCGAGGAATGCCTCCGGAACGCTGAGACGCTTGTTAGCAGAGTCATCAAGTGTTCTTTCAAACCACTGAGTGGCAGTTGTAAAGTAACCGTTGAGAACATCAACCATAACATATCTTGAAAGTGAACCGATACGCTCACTTCTCATTGGGTTACGCTTGTAAGCCATAGCTGATGAACCGATCTGATTCTTCTCAAACGGCTCTTCAACCTCTTTGAGATGCTGAAGAAGTCTGATATCATTTGAGAATTTAGCAGCTGACTGAGCAATTCCTGCAAGAACATTGAGGAACTGTGAGTCAAGCTTTCTTGAATATGTCTGACCTGATACAGGAAAACAAGCCTTGTAGCCCATTTTTTCTGCAATCTTGTGGTCAAGCATTTTACACTTTTCGTGATCTCCGTCAAAGAGTTCAAGGAAACTTGCCTGTGTACCTGTTGTACCCTTTGAACCGAGAAGTTTAGCCTTTGAAAGCTGATACTCAACATCTTCAAGATCCATAAGGAGTTCCTGAAGCCAGAGAGTTGCTCTCTTACCTACTGTTGTAGGCTGTGCAGGCTGAAAATGAGTGAATGCAAGGGTTGGAAGAGCCTTGTATTCATCGGCAAACTTTGAAAGGTTGCGGATAACGGTGATAAGCTTATTTCTGATAAGCTTGAGTCCCTCTGTCATAATGATGATATCTGTGTTATCACCAACATAGCAAGAGGTTGCACCGAGATGAATAATACCCTTTGCGTTCGGACACTGAACACCGTAAGCATATACATGTGACATTACATCGTGACGAACAATTTTTTCTCTTTCCTGAGCAACTTCATAGTTGATATCGTCAGCGTGAGCCTTGAGTTCGTCAATCTGCGCCTGTGTAATTGGGAGTCCGAGTTCCTTTTCCGATTCTGCAAGAGCAATCCAGAGCTTTCTCCATGTTCTGAATTTCTTATCGGGCGAGAAAATGTATTTCATTTCCTTGCTTGCATAACGGGCTGACAAGGGTGATTCATAAGTATCTTTTACCATTATTTACATCCTTTCAATTAGTTGTCCTTTTTATCGTTTTCATCGAAGTTCATTCCGCCACGCTCTTTGCCCTTGAAGGTTTCTTTTGTGATTGGTGCAGGGTAATTACCCGTAAAGCAACCGTCACAAAAACCTACGGGAGCGTTGTGAATCATTTCACGAAGTGACTCAACAGGAAGATATCCGAGGGAATCAGCCTTGCTGAGCTTTGTGATTTCTTCGATTGTATGGTTGCAGGCAATAAGTTCTCCTCTTGACGGAATGTCTGTACCGTAATAACACGGCCACATAAACGGAGGTGAACTGATACGCATATGTACCTCTTTTGCGCCTGCCTCTTTGAGCATTGTAACAATTCGGTCAACAGTTGTACCACGCACAATGCTATCATCAATAATAACAACTCTCTTGCCTTTGATTTTGTCGGCAATCGGGTTGAGTTTAATTTTTACGCTTTTCATTCGTTCCTTCTGACTTGGCTTTATGAAGGTTCTGCCGATATAGCTGTTCTTCACAATAGCCTTTTCATAAGGAATTCCCGATTCTTCGCTGTAACCGATTGCGGCATCAATTCCCGATTCGGGAACACCGACAACCATATCAGCCTCAACAGGGTATTTTCTTGCAAGGATTCGTCCTGCCTGTTTTCTTGCCTCATAAACGCTTACTCCGTCAATAAAGGAGTCTGAACGGGCAAAGTAAATATACTCAAAAATGCAGAGTGCCTTTTTCTTGTCGCCAAAGTCGGGTTTCATACTGCGAACTCCGTTCTGGTCAACAATTACGATTTCACCCGGTTCAACATCACGGACAAATTCTGCACCGCAGGCATCAAGAGCCGCACTTTCGCTTGCAAAAACATAGGAATCGTTGTACTTACCCATACAAAGCGGTCTGAAACCGTGAGGATCACGAGCCGCAATAAGCTTTCTCGGACTCATAACAAGGAGCGAATAAGCTCCCTCAATTACCTGCATTGTCCTTGCAACGGCATCTTCAACAGAATGACATTTAAGTCTTTCACGGGCAATTACATAGCAGATAACCTCGCTGTCGATTGTTGTCTGAAAGATTGCGCCACGCTGTTCAAGACTTCTGCGGATTTCAAGCGCATTGGTAAGATTGCCGTTGTGAGCAATTGAAAGCGTACCCTTTACATAACGCATAACAAGCGGTTGTGCATTTTCCAGCACAGAACCGCCTGCAGTTGAGTAACGGACATGCGAAACCGCCATTTGTCCGTTGAGAGAATCAAGAATTTTGTTGTTAAAGACCTCGGTAACAAGGCCCATATCTTTGTGATAATCAATTACACCTTCGTCAGATACAGCGATGCCGCAACTTTCCTGTCCCCTGTGTTGGAGAGCAAGCAAGCCGTTATAACAAGCATATGCAGGGTTAATTGAGCCGTCGCTGAATATGCCGAATACTCCGCACTCTTCGTGCAGTCCTTCTTTTGCAAAATTATCGAAAGAAAATTCCAAGGTGCCACCATCCGATTAATCAAAATAACTATCCAAAGTTTAATTCACATATCTTAATTCAAAAATTTACAATGTAGTTATTATGCAAGGCCTACACGCTTCATCATTTCGGCATAAGCCTCTTCAACGCCGCCCATATCACGACGGAAACGGTCTTTGTCGAGTTTCTCCTGAGTATCCATATCCCAGAAACGGCATGTATCGGGAGAAATTTCGTCAGCAAGGAGAATCTTACCCTTGTATCTGCCGAATTCAATCTTGAAGTCGATAAGATCAACATTGCACTGCTTGAAGAATTCAATCATAAGCTCGTTAATCTTGAAAGCCATTTCTGTGATAGTGTCGATTTCTTCCTTTGTAGCAAAGCCTGCTGCGAGGATGTGATATTCATTTACCATAGGATCGCCGAGTTCATCGTTCTTATAGCAGAACTCAAGAACAGGAGTCTTCATAGGAGTGCCTTCGGGAAGGCCAAGACGCTTTGAAAGACTGCCGGCAGCTTTATTTCTTAAAATTACCTCGAGAGGAACAATTTCAACCTTCTTGAGGACTGTATCTCTGTCGTTAAGTTCTTCAACAAAGTCTGTTGCAATACCATGCTTTTCGAGAAGCTTGAACATAAAGTTTGACATACGGTTGTTTACAACACCCTTGCCAACGATTGTGCCCTTTTTCTCGCCGTTGAATGCAGTTGCGTCATCCTTGTAGGAAACGATGCAGAGATCGGGATCTTCAGTAGAAAATACCTTTTTAGCTTTTCCTTCGTAAAGTAATTCTTTCTTTTCCATAATCAAATCCTCCATAAAGATGCGGCTTTGTGCCGTGATTAAAAAACAATACAAGATACATTATAATATATAAATCAAAAATAAGCAACCGTATGAGAATTAAAAATAAAAAATTTGACGAATTTTTCAAAAAATTTGCCTGTGTCAGTAAATTATGAAACAAAATAGGTTTAAATAAGGCATTTTTGCAAAAGAAAAAGGAACAACACGGAATGTATTGCTCCTTTGAAATTATAATCTGACTGTATTCTGTTTATTTCTGAATATAAAAAGGATTATCGGTCTTGACAGGCCGAAGGTCAAGGCATTTATTACTGTGAGGACATCCGAGTATCTGACATTAAGGTTTTTGAATATCTTATCCGAGATAATTACATCTATCACAAATGATGCAATAACACAAGCTAACAGTGCAATCAATCCGATAATACCGATTTCCAATTCAAAAGCAAAAAAGAGAACAGCAACAGTCGCAATTGTGAGGTTCAGCACACCTTCAACTATGCCTAAAACCTTATTGCCTGCAATTTTGCTGAGGAGATATTTGTTATAAAACGGAATCCAAGTTGTACCGCTGTGCTTATAGTACAAGTTCTTGCACATACTCATTGCCGCAATGCTCTCAAAAACATAGCTAACTGCAAAATAAATAATTAATACAGCAATTGCCATTATAAAGAACACATACACAGCCGAAAGCATTCCCATTAAAAGCATAACACTTATTCCGCCCATAAATATCACCCCTCCGAATATAATATACTAAAAAGGACACTAACTAAAAGTTAGTGTCCTTTTGGTGCCGGTGACCGGACTTGAACCGGTACGGTATCGCTACCGGCGGATTTTGAGTCCGCTACGTCTG
>CACXYD010000045.1 GCA_902771755.1 uncultured Ruminococcus sp.
AAACAAATTTTGTAAATGCCGCAACTCGTAGGGGCGGATATTATCCGCCCGCCGTGTGCAACGCACACGAATTGCACGCATTGCGTGCAATGACTGATACACAACATAGACGATGTAAGCAACTAATTATTAAACATAATAATTCATCAATTCGGGAGAACCTCGTTCTCCCCTACGATTGATTTGTGTTTGCACACAAATCAAATGGCGATTACATTGTGACATTTAAAAAAATTATTTTTGCACAAATGTTCTGCCATTACTTGCGGGCGTCCAATGAATTCCCGTCTGAAATATAGTCGCAATGCGTTGTGCATAAATGCACTGCCTATTGCTCGTTATTTCAGACAGCGCTTTGCTCCCTTCTTCCGCCACAGGCGGCGGTCGCAAGGCTACCCCTACCGATTGCACAAGTAACTATAATGTTACACTCGGGCATTATAGTTTTTGGTGATTGCAAACTGTATTCACGAACGAAAAAATACACGGTATGTACCATTTGGCACATACCGTGGTTTTTTTATACATTATATGTTTTCAGTTAAATCAGAAGTCCATAATTTCATCGTCTTCAAGAGCAACGATAACATCGTCTGTATCGTCATTCTCAACGATTTCTGCCTCAGAATTACTCTCAAGCTGAACATCTGCATATCTCTGCATACCTGTACCTGCAGGGATAATCTTACCGAGGATAACATTCTCTTTAAGACCGACGAGCGGATCAACCTTACCCTTGATAGCGGCATCTGTAAGAACTCTTGTTGTTTCCTGGAACGATGCGGCTGAAAGGAAGCTGTCTGTTGCAAGAGCGGCCTTTGTGATACCGAGGAGGAGCTGAGTGAATGTTGCCTCACGAAGACCTTCTTCGCCGTTGGCAATACGCTTTTTAATCTGCTCATTCTCGTAAAGGACTTCGTTCTTATCGTAGGTCTGACCCGACATAAAGCCTGTGTCGCCTGCGTCCTCAACCTTAACCTTACGCATCATCTGACGAACGATAACCTCAATGTGCTTATCGTTGATTTCAACACCCTGTAAACGGTAGGTACTCTGTACTTCCGAAATAAGGTAGTTCATGACTGCCTCGGGTCCGAGAATATCGAGTATATCGTGCGGATTAACAGCACCGTCGGTAATCTTGTCACCCTTTTTGATGTGGTCGCCGTCAAATACCTTTACACGGAAACCGAAAGGAATGAGGTAAGCTCTTTCTTCGCCTGTTTCCTTGTTAAAGATAACAGCGTGCTTTGCGTTCTTGATTTCTTCAAAACGAACATCACCGTCGATTTCACTGATGATTGCAAGGCTCTTTGGTTTACGAGCCTCGAAAAGCTCTTCAACTCTTGGAAGACCCTGTGTGATATCTTCGGCAGATGCAACACCGCCGGTATGGAATGTTCTCATTGTAAGCTGTGTACCGGGCTCACCGATTGACTGAGCGGCAATAATACCGACAGCCTCACCGACAGTAACAGGCTGACGGTTGGCAAGGTTAGAACCGTAGCACTTACGGCAAGCGCCGTGTTTTGCACGACATTCAAGTACCGAACGAATCTTGATGTGGTCAACACCCGAATTAACGATGATGTCAGCCTCTTTGTCGCCCATCATAACATCCTTTGAAACAAGAACATTACCGTTAGAATCGCAGAAGTCATCAAGGAGATATCTTCCGATAAGACGCTCGTGGAGTCCCTCGATAACATTTGATTCGCCTGCTTTGATGTCAAAGATTTCAAGACCTTCTGTAGTACCGCAGTCCTCTTCACGGATAATAACTTCCTGTGATACATCAACAAGACGGCGGGTAAGGTAACCTGAGTCGGCTGTACGAAGAGCTGTATCGGCAAGACCTTTACGAGCACCACGAGATGAAATAAAGTACTCCAAGATGTTAAGGCCTTCACGGTAGTTAGCTCTGATAGGAATTTCGATTGTTTTACCTGATGTATTGGCGATAAGACCACGCATACCTGCAAGCTGTCTGATCTGGCTCATACTACCACGGGCACCTGAGTCAGCCATCATGAAGATTGGGTTATAGCGGTCAAGGTTTTTCTGGAGGGCGTCGGTTACATCGTTAGTAGCCTTTTCCCAGATACGAAGAACTTCTTCGTAACGCTCCTCGTTTGAACGAAGACCCATCATAAACTCATCACGAATAACATCAACTTCCTTCTCTGCCTCGGCAATAATCGCCTTCTTCTGAGGAGGAATAACTGCATCACAAACGGCAACAGTAATAGCACCCTTTGTAGAATACTTATAGCCCTGTGCCTTGATGTGGTCAAGAACAACGCTTGTTGTTACAGGACCGTGGATTTTGATACATTTATCAATAATCTTCTTAAGACCCGATTTACCAACGAGGAAGTCAACCTCAAACTTAAATCTGTTTTCGGGGATACTTCTGTCGATAAAGCCGAGATCCTGAGGAATAGGATTGTTGAAGATAATCTTACCGATTGTTGTGTCTACAATACCGGATTCGATTTTTCCGTCAATTTCAAGCTCACGGCGAACCTTGATTTTTGAGTGAAGTTCAATGATGCCTGTCTGATAAGCCATCATAACTTCGTCAACATCACGGAATACCTTTCCTTCGCCTCTCTCACCGTCCTTATCAAGTGTAAGGTAGTAAGAACCGAGGATCATATCCTGTGTAGGAACTGTAACAGGCTGACCGTCAGAAGGCTTGAGAAGGTTGCCTGCTGCGAGCATAAGGAATCTTGCTTCTGCCTGTGCCTCTGCCGAAAGAGGTACATGGACAGCCATCTGGTCACCGTCAAAGTCAGCGTTGTATGCTGTACAAGCGAGCGGATGAAGTTTAAGAGCACGACCTTCAACAAGAACAGGCTCAAATGCCTGAATACCAAGACGGTGAAGTGTTGGAGCACGGTTGAGGAGAACGGGGTGTCCCTTGATTACAACTTCAAGTGCGTCCCAAACATTGTCCTTTGCACGCTCAACAGCTTTTCTTGCTGATTTGATATTCTGCTCTGCTTTAGTTTCAACAAGGCGTTTCATAACGAACGGCTTGAAGAGTTCAAGTGCCATTTCCTTAGGAAGACCGCACTGATACATTTTGAGTTCAGGTCCTACAACGATAACCGAACGGCCTGAGTAGTCAACACGCTTACCGAGAAGGTTCTGACGGAAACGGCCCTGCTTACCTTTAAGCATATCCGAAAGTGACTTGAGGGCACGGTTGTTAGGACCTGTAACCGGTCTGCCTCGTCTGCCGTTGTCGATGAGTGCATCAACGGATTCCTGAAGCATTCTCTTCTCGTTGCGGATGATGATTTCAGGTGCGTTAAGCTCAAGGAGCTTTTTAAGTCTGTTGTTACGGTTGATAACTCGGCGATAGAGGTCGTTAAGGTCACTTGTTGCAAAACGACCGCCGTCAAGCTGAACCATAGGACGGATATCCGGCGGAATTACCGGAACAACATCGAGAATCATCCACTCGGGACGATTGCCCGACATTCTGAAGCTTTCAACAACATCAAGTCTTTTAAGGAGTCTAACTCTCTTCTGACCCGATGCAGTTTCGAGTTCTTCTTTAAGTGAAGCGGAAAGAGCATCAAGGTCAATCTCGGCAAGGAGCTTTTTGATTGCCTCGGCACCCATACCTGCTTCAAAGTCATTTTCATACTTCTCGCGCATATCATTGTACTCACCCTCGGTAAGGCACTGATACTTTGCAAGGTCACGGCAGTCGCCGGGATCTGTTACGATGTACTGTGAGAAATAGAGTACATTCTCCAAAAGCTTAGGAGAAATATCAAGCATAAGGGCAATTCTTGAAGGAATTCCCTTGAAATACCAAATGTGCGACACGGGAGCGGCAAGCTCAATGTGTCCCATACGCTCTCTTCTGACCTTTGAACGGGTTACTTCAACACCGCAACGGTCACAGATTTTACCCTTAAAACGGATTCTCTTGTATTTACCGCAGTGACATTCCCAGTCCTTTGTCGGTCCGAAAATGCGTTCACAGAACAAGCCGTCTCTTTCAGGCTTGAGAGTACGATAGTTAATTGTCTCGGGCTTTTTAACTTCGCCGTAAGACCATTCTCTCATCTGCTCAGGAGAAGCAAGTCCGATTTTAATTGAGTCAAAAACATTATTATCTATCATTGCATTTCCTCCTTACATGTCGTCACTGCCAAAGTCGTCGCTGTAATCATCTGATGTATAGCTGTCCTCTTCAACATCGGCAAGTGAATCGTCAAACATATTGCCTTCTTCGCCGCCCTCGTCAAGAGTGTAGCCGTCCATTGATGTCATTACATGGTCTTCTTCAAATTCCGGATTTGTTGCATCAACAATATCCTCGTCCTCATCAAACTTCTGCTTAATGTCAATTTCTTCACCGTCGGAGTTAAGAACACGAACATCAAGTGAAAGTGACTGGAGTTCCTTGATAAGAACTCTGAAGGACTCAGGAATACCCGGAGCAGGAATATTCTGACCTTTAACGATAGCCTCGTAGGTCTTAACACGGCCGACAACATCGTCCGACTTAACTGTAAGAATTTCCTGAAGTGTATAAGCAGCGCCGTAAGCCTCAAGTGCCCAAACTTCCATCTCACCGAAACGCTGACCGCCGAACTGAGCTTTACCGCCGAGTGGCTGCTGTGTAACGAGAGAGTAAGGACCTGTGCTTCTTGCGTGGATTTTTTCATCAACGAGGTGATGGAGCTTGAGGTAGTACATATAACCTACTGTTACAGGGTTGTCGAAACGCTCGCCTGTACGGCCGTCAACAAGCCATGTCTTACCGTCTTCGCTGTAACCGGCGTCTTTAAGACACTGGAAAATATCCTGCTCATGAGCGCCGTCAAATACAGGAGTCATAATCTTCCAGCCAAGTGCCTTTGCGGCATAACCGAGGTGAACCTCGAGAACCTGACCGATGTTCATACGAGAAGGTACGCCCAACGGGTTAAGTACGATGTCAAGCGGAGTACCGTCCGGAAGGAACGGCATATCTTCCATTGGGAGAATTCTTGAAATAACACCCTTGTTACCGTGACGACCTGCCATCTTATCGCCTACGCTGATTTTTCTCTTGAGTGCGAGGTAAACTCTTACAACCTTGTTTACACCGGGCTGAAGTTCGTTTCTGCTGTCTGCACGGGTAAATACCTTAACATCAACAACAGTACCGCATTCACCGTGAGGCACACGGAGAGATGTATCTCTTACTTCTCTTGCCTTTTCACCGAAGATTGCACGAAGGAGTCTTTCCTCGGCTGTAAGCTCTGTTTCACCCTTTGGAGTTACTTTACCGACAAGGATATCGCCTGCTTTAACCTCAGAACCGATCTGAATGATACCGTCCTCGTCAAGATACTTGAGAACATCTTCACCGACATTCGGGATATCTCTTGTAATCTCTTCTGGTCCGAGTTTTGTATCTCTTGCCTCTGTGTCATATTCTTCAATGTGAATTGATGTATAAACATCATCACGAACGATTTTTTCGTTAATAAGAACAGCATCCTCGTAGTTGTAACCTTCCCATGTCATGAAGCCGATGAGAGCGTTCTTACCGAGAGCAACTTCACCGTTTTCGGTAGCAGGACCGTCTGCGAGAACTTCACCCTTCTTAACTCTCTGTCCTCTTGACACGATAGGACGCTGATTGATACATGTACCCTGGTTAGAGCGGAGGAACTTGATAACTTCAAAGTCCTGAACTCTGCCTGAGTCATACTGTACACGAATGTTACGAGCATCAACGCTCATAACGATACCGTCTTCCTCAGCGAGGATACAAACGCCTGAGTCTGTACCTGCCTTGTACTCCATACCTGTACCAACGATAGGAGCCTCACTGCGGAGGAGCGGAACTGCCTGACGCTGCATGTTCGCACCCATGAGAGCACGGTTTGCGTCATCGTTTTCAAGGAACGGAATCATAGCTGTAGCAACAGATACAACCATCTTAGGAGATACATCCATGAAGTCGAATCTGTCGGGAGAATACTCTACGAATTCGTCACGGTAACGACCTACGACTCTTGAATGAACAAATCTGCCGTTTTCATCGAGCGGTTCGTTAGCCTGCGCAACAGCGTAGTTATCCTCGACATCAGCTGTCATATAAACAACTTCGTCAGTTACAACGCCTGTTTCCTTGTCAATTTTACGATAAGGAGCCTCGATAAAGCCATACTTGTTGATACGGGCAAATGAAGCAAGATATGAGATAAGACCGATGTTAGGACCTTCAGGAGTTTCGATAGGACACATGCGGCCGTAGTGTGTGTAGTGTACGTCACGAACCTCAAATCCTGCACGATCTCTTGAAAGACCGCCCGGACCGAGGGCTGAAAGACGACGCTTGTGGGTAAGCTCTGCAAGTGGGTTACCCTGATCCATAAACTGTGAAAGCGGTGAAGAACCGAAGAATTCTTTGATTGCCGCTGTTACGGGACGGATATTGATGAGTGAGTTAGGCGAAAGTGACTCCATATCCTGTGACTGGGTTGTCATTCTTTCTCTTACTACTCTTTCAAGGCGGGAGAAACCGATTCTGAACTGGTTCTGAAGAAGTTCGCCTACGCAGCGGATTCTTCTGTTGCCGAGGTGGTCGATATCATCTGTGTTACCAACACCGTGAGCAACACAGTTAAGGTAGTTGATTGTTGCAAAGATATCGTCAACCGTGATGTGGTTAGGAACAAGCTCATCTGCACGGTTTCTGAGCATTTCCTTGAGGTCATCCTCGTTTTCGCAAGAATCAAGGATTTCGCAGAGAACATCAAAACGAACATGCTCTTTGATGTCGCACTCTGCTTCTGCGTCAAAATCAACATAGCAAGCAATGTCAACCATACCGTTTGAAATAACCTTAACGATTGTTTCGTCGGCAGCCTTTACATAGGCAATCTTAACACCTGCGTTTTCGATTTCAAAAGCCTTTTCCTTTGTGATTTTTTCATCACGAAGAGCCATAACCTCGCCTGTGCGTGGGTTGGCAATCGGCTCTGCAAGAACCTGACCTTCAAGACGGTTTGCAATACCGAGCTTTTTGTTGTATTTATATCTGCCTACTCTTGACATATCATAACGATTAGGATCAAAGAACAGGTTGTTTATGTGTGTCTGCGCACTGTCAACTGTCGGAGGCTCAGACGGACGGAGCTTTTTGTAAACTTCGATAAGACCTTCTTCAACATTTGAAGCGGCATCCTTTTCGATAGTTGCTCTCATTCTTTCATCGTCACCGAAATAGTCGAGAATTTCGGCATCTGTGCCAAGACCGAGTGCTCTGATGAATGATGTAACGGGAAGCTTACGGTTCTTATCAATACGAACATAGAAAACATCGTTTACATCGGTTTCATACTCAAGCCATGCACCACGGTTCGGGATAACTGTTGTTGAATACAGTTCCTTACCTGTTTTATCGTGGTCCATTTTATAGTAAACGCCCGGGCTTCTTACAAGCTGTGAAACGATAACACGCTCAGCACCGTTGATAACGAATGTGCCGCTTGCGGTCATCAGCGGGAAATCGCCCATAAATACATTGCTCTCTTTGATTTCACCTGTTGACTTGTTCAAAAGTCTTGCGGTTACTCTGAGGGCAGCTGAATATGTTGCATCACGAACCTTACACTCAATTACGCTGTAGTTCGGGTGATCAACATCAAGTGTGTAGTCGATAAAATCAAGAACAAGGTTGTCCTGATAATCGGTAATGCCCGAAACATCTTTAAATACTTCTTTAAGACCTTCGTCAAGCAACCATTTGTATGACGCTTTCTGAATGTCAATAAGATTAGGCATATCAATTACTTCATCGATTTTACCAAAACTCATTCTTTCGGTGTTGCCAAGCTTTACGGGTTTGACATTAACCATAGGCGTATCACTCCTTAAAAAATCTATGAAACGGGGCAAGCGGTACTGAAAACCTGCTCATAAAAAGCTCTTGACACAAAAGGATTTTTGTGATAATATCCCCTTGTCGGATAAAGTTTTTTGCTGATTTTCCCGACCTCTTCGGTACATATCCCCATTATGGTACATTTTATTATTCTATATTGAAATAATCAATAAGTCAAGAGAATTTTCGGATTTTTTTCGGTTTTTCCTGACTTTTTTTAATATTTTTTTATTTTTCACAGATTTTATTTCCCGAAAAGAATTATTCCTCTTTTCGGGTTATTTTTTGCATTCCAATGCAACACCCGACACGGTGTATGGTTTTGTGGTAGGGGCGGATATTATCCGCCCGCAAGTAACAGCACATACATTATGATAAATGCAAAACATATAAATGTCACAAAGTCATTGTTCAACTGTAGCGGCGATCAGCGATCGCCACCATTGCAGGAATTTTATGTTTTAACAAAATGTTATGATGTAATGAGAATTATGTATTCATTTGTAGTGGCGAACCGTGTTCGCCGCTACAGTATAACAATCACTTTATGAGATTTATCAAATTTGTTTTAAAATACAATTTTTGCCATTACTTGTGGGAGAACGAGGTTCTCCCCTACAAAATCGCAGCCACTTTGCGGCATTTATAAAATTACATCTGTCAGATGTTTTGTGATATTACTTGCGGGCGTCCGATGAACGCCCCTACGAGTTGTTTTGTGTTTGCACACAAAACAAATGGCGGTCACTGACCGCCGCTACATTTTAACAACAACTTTCATACAAACAAAAAACAGTCGGGAAGACATTGCTTTGCATTTTGCAAACTGTCTTCCCGACATTCATTTTACATTTTCAATTTTCAACTTTCAATTAGTTACTCTTTCCCCATATCATCGTATCTATCCAAGAACGAAACCTTATTATCGCCTTGTTTATATGAAATGATTGTGTCGAGGTTGACATTTTCTACGCTGTGGAAGATGTTGCTTTCAATCTGGGGATTGATTTTCTTCAGATTTGCGATAAGCTGTTTGATTTCCTGTCGCTTTGAGCCTGTGTTGCTGTTTGGGGAGCAGGTTGTGCAGGTGTCTGTAAAGCGACACGCACATTGAATGAAATTCAGCTTGTTATAATCTCGCCAATGCTTGATTTCAGCCTCACGAACAAGGTAGAGCGGACGGATAAGTTCCATTCCCTCATAGTTTGTGCTGTGGAGTTTCGGCATCATCGTCTGCACCTGACCGCCGTAGAGCATACCCATAAGGATAGTTTCGATAACATCGTCATAGTGATGACCGAGGGCAATTTTGTTACAGCCGAGTTGCTTTGCTTTTTTGTAGAGATAACCTCTCCTCATTCTTGCACAAAGGTAGCATGGATATTTTTCAACATTGTAAACCGAATCGAAAATGTCGGTTTCAAAAACGGTTATAGGAATGTTTAGCTTGCGGGCATTGCTCTCGATAACATCACGGTTTTCAACGCTGTAGCCCGGATCCATTACAAGATAGACAAGTTCAAACGGGAATTTATTGTGCCTTTTCAACTCCTGAAAAAGCTTTGCCATAAGCATTGAATCCTTGCCGCCCGAAATGCAGACTGCAATTTTATCGTTCGGCTCAACGAGTTTATACTCGATTATCGCCGCAGTAAATCTGCTCCAAATAGTCTTGCTGAACTTTTTGCGGATACTTTTTTCAACATCGGTTGCGTAGTCCTCATTCTCAAACTGACTTCTCAGCCAGCTGTAGTAACCGCCCTCAAGGTTCACGGCATTGAATCCGTCATCACGCAAATTTTCGGCAAGTTCGTCACTAATCTGACCGCTTTTACAACAGAGGACAACAAGTTTGTCTTTTGGCAAAATTGAATTATCCTCTTTAATTTTTGCAAGCGGAATATTCTTTGCACCGTCAATGTGACCGTATTCAAATGAAATTTCATCTCGGATATCGACAAGCACATATTCCTCGTCAAGCTTTCTCACCTGTTCTATTGTAATCTGATTGTTTTCCGATTTAAACATTCATAACCCTTCAATCTCTATTTTTGCTGTTTTTTATTGCAACAATTGTTATATCGTCAAATTGTTCTGCATTTTTGGTAAAATCCGTCAGAGTATCATAAACTCCGCCGCACACACCTTTGGCAGTCTGTTCGGCATTTTGACAGGCAGACACAAGTCTTTCATTGCCGAAAAATTGATTATCCGCATTAGTTGCCTCATTCACACCGTCAGTATAAAGGCAGATTATGTCGCCGTTTTCAAATTCAGAGCGGTTCACAACATACTTTGCATCATCAAACACACCGAGCATAATACACGGACGGCAGTCGAGCAGTTCGGCATTGCCGTTTCTTATCACAACAGGCTTGTTGTGACCTGCATTTATGTACAAAAAGCTGTCGCTGTTTTTGTCAAAAATCACGGCAAATGCAGTTACAAACATTCCCTCGGGATTTGACGAACAGAGTTCCCTGTTAATTTCTTCAAAAGCCTTGTCGGGTTCTGAATTTTCGGTCATTTTTTCGTGGATAAGAGTTTTGGCAAAAGCCATAAACATTGCCGCCGCAACACCCTTGCCCGACACATCGCCGACTACGGCACATATTCTGCCGTCAGGCAATGCAAAGCAATCGTAAAAATCGCCGCCTACCTGTCTTGCCGACTCCATTCTTGCCGAAATATCAAAACAATCGGCAAAGGTGACATTCTTTTCTCTTGCGATAATTCCGTACTGAATCCGCCTTGCAACTTCAAGCTCTGTTTCATTCTTAGCCTTTTCACTTGCAAGAGCGGAATTTTTTTCAACATAGTTTTCTACATCGTGAGCCATATCGTTGAAATAATCAGCCAAAAGCTGAATTTCATCGTCAGAACCGAGTTTTATCGGCTCAAAAGCTATCTTTGTATTTGTGCCGTCAGCCTTGTCGGAAAAGTAGCCACGAATTTTTTCAAAAATCAGCAAAATCGGATTGTACATCTTTTTTCTGACAAACAGCATCAAAAGCAA
>CACXYD010000046.1 GCA_902771755.1 uncultured Ruminococcus sp.
TATAGACTTTTCTACATATATTAGCAGTGGTCAGGCTGAACTAAGTTTGTATTTTATTTTCAATAAAGATATACCAAAGAGTGAAAAATATAGTATTACAAGTAATGTTGCTTTGAATAAAATATTTGGTTCATGTTGGTTTTTGCAAAGTAGCAATATTGATAAACTTAGATCACAAACTGTTGACGAAATGTTTAGTGATGAGTCAGATGTTGTGCATAGAACTCAAATTTATTATATTGATAAGAATTATGGTATATCTGAGTAGCGGGGGGTAATTGAGTGGCTCTTACAAATGAACAACTATTAATGTTAGATACATTAATCTATGTTGATAAAAAATATTTAGAGGGTAAAGATACTGTGTCTTCAATAATAGACGCATTTGAGAAAGATGGTTTTCAATCAGACAATGCCTCTATGAATTCTGATGAATGGAAAACTTTGGTGAACAACATCCGTAATCAACCTGATTTAATGAATTATAAAATCACAAATTTTAAGGAAGATAATGTCACAGGAATGCGTGCTGCATGTTTCGTAGACGATAAGAGTAATCCAAGTGATGTAAATGTGGTTTTTAGAGGAACAAGTTGTGATTATGAATGGAGAGATAATGGTAAAGGCGCATATATGACAGATACTACTGTACAAAAAGAGGCTGCTTCGTATGTGAATAGTTTACCTAAACAGTATGGTAATGACATGACCGTTACAGGACATTCAAAGGGTGGAAATAACGCACAATATGTAACAATCACAACTAACAGAATCGGTAAATGTATTTCGTATGACGGAGAAGGTTTTTCAACTGAATTTATTGAAAAATACAAGGATAAAATAACATCTCGTGCAGATAGAATTACTTCTATATCTTCAAAAAATGATTATGTTAATGTATTGATGATTTCAATTGCAGGCACTAAAATTTATCTTGATACACCACATCAGGACGATTTTTTACTTAATCATAAGCCAAATATAATGTTAAAAGAAGACGGAACATTTTGTGAAGAAAGTGAAATCTCAGATATTAGCAAGTTGATAAATGAAATTACAACTTATTATATTTCAAATTTACCTGAACCACAAAAACAAATAGTAGCTGACGGAGCTTTGGAGTTGGTTATTGCTGCATTAAACAATGATTTTAACTCAGTTATGAACGATCCGCGTAAACTTGTTTCCATAGTGGCTTCTTTTACATTGATGATACAAAATTTAGATGATTTTTCACTACATAAATCATTAAAAGATATTTATAACTTCATTAACAAGAAAATTAACGATACTTTTTTCCCACATCTCAAAGTCAATATTCCTCAACTTTTATCCGATGCAGATGATATGAGTTTTGAGATAGAGGAGATTTTAAAAGAAGTGCGTTCTGTTTATAATGATGTACAGGCACTCGGAGCAATGTGGCAGGGTACTGCAAGCGACAAATTTGCAACATCATTTGGTAATGAATACACAAAGATTAATGAGTATCTTACCGAGTTGAAAAAGTACGTAGAACATGTAAAAATTTCGGCTGAAGATTATAACAATTGTGAACAACAGGTTTACAGTATGGTGGACAGCATAAGAGTTTAAGGAGTGAGTGAAAATGAGCGAAAACATATTTGATACTTCGTTCGGTTCGGTAGAACTTAAAGTTACGCCACAGGTAATGCATAGCACAGCTGATAAGATAAATAAATCGGTAACACAGCTGAATACCCGATTCGATTCTTTGCTTGATAAAATTAAGCTGACAATTTCTTATTGGGAAGGTGCAAATGCCGAAAAAACGAGAAATTGTTTTAGTAATGAACAAGACAATATTAAGTCATTGCTGAACAATGTTTCTGTTTATGCTGAGGAATTAAGCGCCATAACAATTAATTATGAAATGACAGAATCTAAAAATGCGGAGGTATCGTCCGAACTACCTTCAGGAATTTTGAAGTGAGGTGATACATTTGACAAGAACCGAAATATTTTTTAATTACTTACATACAAGACGGTCTGCAAATAAATTAAAAACAGTTTCTAAAAAATTAAAGCGTATAGCAGGTGATGAAATTGGTGAGTCAATAAAAAATGTTGAGAATAACTGGAACGGAGAATCCGGTGGATGTTTTGTAGGTAAATGCAGAGAATTTTCAGAGAAAATTTCAAATGAAGCCGCCTCTTTGGAGCGTAGTGCCGAAACAATTGAAAATATTGCTTTACGCACATATAATACGGAAATGAAAGCTCTTGATACGGCAAGAAAAAGAACTTACCGATAATGAGGTGTTAAGATGTCGGAAATATATATTAAATGGGATAACGTCAGAGGTGAAACTGATCGTTTTTCAAATATTTCAAAAAAACTTTCACAGTGTGCTGACACAGTATTAAATGTGGCGAATAATCTTGAAATATCGGATGATGTAAAAGAACTTTTGAGAAGAAACTTACGAAAAGAGTCCGAAAATATTGAACAGCTTTCGGAAAAATCATTGAAATTCGGAACAGTTGTTTCTGATGCTTCGGATAAGTACCAATCAACAGAAAACAGATTGACAGAAAATTAATAAAAATACTGATAATGAAGGTGAAAAATATGATTTGTAAAAAATGTGGTATGGAAAATTCTGATGATAGCGTGTTTTGTCAGTCTTGCGGCGAAAGGTTAACGGGGTTTGAGAATAACAATACATATGCCGAACAGCAGAATGTGACAGAAAATTATTATGGTAATACATATGCTCAGCCTAATTATAATCAGGGCGGTTACGGTCAACCGATAAGCACTCCGCCGGCTGTTGAATATCAGAAATCGTATTTTGACGGAACAGGTTTTCAGCTTATGGGCTGGAACATACTTTGTGCAATTATTATTTTTATCACATTCGGTTTTGGTGCGGCATGGGCGTCCTGCCTTAAACTGAGGTGGGAAACAAGTCACACGGTTGTTAACGGAAAAAGACTTTATTTCAACGGCACAGCCGGTCAGCTTTTCGGAAAAATGATTGCGTGGGAGATTATTTGTGGTTTGATTCTTGCCGTTCCTGTAATTATCGCAGTATCGACCACAAGATACTCGTATCATTTACCCGGAAATTTGATATGTGCTGCTGTTATTGACGGCATAATTTCGGTGTTTATTGTTCCGTTTTATTCTGTTTATATTAAAAAATGGGTAATAAAACATACGACTTTCGTTGATGACAGAGGTTCGGCAATGCCTACTGCACCGTATTATCAGAATCAGGTACAGTACCAAAGTCAGCCGCAGTATCAAAATCAGCAGACATACAATAGTGCGGTAAATGACAGCGTTAACACGGTAAATTTAAAGCGCTGTCCTGCTTGTTATACGGATAATTCAATGGACAGCGAGTTTTGTCAGAACTGTGGCAGAAAGCTTGACTGACAATTATATTAATCAGTTTTACCTCACATATGTGGTAAATAATATTAAGCAAAGGGTTTGCATATGCAGTTTTTTCTGCATGTGCAAATCCTTTTTTGCTTTATTTCAAAAATCATCTTATTCTGAAAAGGCGGTGGAGGAGGGCTTTGGGGTTTAGGGGGATTAGGGGATAGAGGTAGCTTTTGCCGGAGAGAGTGCGGTTGAAGGAGAGAAAAAGAAGGTTGATTATGAAGGCGGCAATGAATCCCCAGACATTGAAAATATAGGTCAGTGTCAGTAGCAGAACACGGCAGAATTTTAGGCTGTAGCCGAGTTCGTAGTTCGGTTGGGTGTAGTTTGCTACCGTGACGAGTGCCATATAGAGAATTGCCTCCATGCTTACCCAACCCGAATTGACGGCAAATTCGCTCAGGGCGATTGCACCGATTATGCTCAGCGGTGTTGTGAGCGAGTTCGGAGTGTTGAGTGCAGCAAGGCGAAGTCCGTCTATGCCGACTTCCATTAAAATAAGTTGCCAGAATACGGGTATGTTCTGCGGTTCGGTTAAAAGTACAAAGCGGAAAATCTGAGGACAACTGTCGGGGTTTTGGAGTGCAAGCAACCACAACGGTGTGATGAATACGGACAGAAGGGTGATGAAATAGCGTGAGATGCGGAGGTATGTTCCGACTACGGGCGAGAAGTAGTAATCGTCTGCCTCCTCAAGAACATCAAAAATTGAGGTTGGCAGAATGAGTGCCGAGGGTGAGTTGTCAACGAGGATTACAATGTTGCCTTTCAAAACGGACGATGCGGCTGTGTCGGGACGCTCTGTGTGCTTGACTTTCGGGAACGGGTTGTACCAACGGTGCTTGTAGAGCGCCTCAATAAGACTTTGCTGATTCATTGTGAGTGACGGAACATTGATTTCGGACAGCCGTTTTTCAAGCGTTTTGAGGAACTTTTGGTCAACCTTGGTGTCCATATACATCACGGCAATGTCGGTCTGTGACTGTGTGCCAATTTGGTACGCTTTGACCGTGAGGTCTGTGTCACGGATTCTGCGGCGAATGAGGGCGGTGTTCAGAACGAGCGTTTCGACAAAGCCGTCATGACTGCCACGCAGAACCTTGTCATTGTCGGGTTCGCCTGTTTCACGCTGTGGATATGTTCGGGTGTCGAGCAGAATTACTTTTGAAAAGCCCTCAACAAGCAGGGCTGATATTCCGCTCAGAATGTCTGTGCAGATTTTCTTGATGTCGGACGATGTTTCAACTTCAACATACGGCACGCTGCTCTGTGAAAAATATTCAGCCGATTTGAAGTTTTCGTCTTTCAGATTTTTATAGAAAAATTCAAGGATTTTTTCGGCAATGTCATCCTTGAGAAATCCGTCAACAAAAAAGAATACCGCCCGATGTCCGTTGAGGATGAGGTTGCGCTCTACGAGGTCGAAACTTTTTTCACTTCGCAGAGCGTTTTTTATTATTTTTAGGTTGGTGTCGAAATTTTCGGTGAACATAGGAACTCCTTTTATTAAATTGAAAATGGAAAATTGAAAGTGGAAAATTATGGTCGGGGTGCGAATTTGAAAAGTAAAAAACATAATTATGCCCGACTGTAAAATTGTTATTATTTGTACCAATCTGTAGGGGCGGATATTATCCGCCAGCCGGTAATATCACAAAACATTTGACAAATGTAATTTTATAAATGTCGCAAATCAGTAGGGGCGTTCATCGGACGCCCGCTTTGATGGAACAATTTGTTTAAACACATATTATTTGATGTGATGAAAACGGTGTATTGTTTTGTAGCGGTAAATTTCTGATATTTATATAATTTGATTTATTATAAAATTTGTACTGTTACTTGCGGGCGTCCGATGAACGCCCCTACGGACGATACACAATTTTCATAATATCAAAACATTTTTATGAAACATAAAAATTCATCAAGGTGGCGAACACGGTTCGCCGCTACGGGATATCGGTAAATTTCTGATATTTATAATAATTTGATTTGTCACAAAATTTGTACTATTACTTGCGGGCGTCCAATGAACGCCCCTACAGTTTAACAATGAAATTGAGGGTAAAAGTGTGAAGAAAAAATTATTTTTAAAAATATTTTTTGAAAAATGCATTAAAATATGCAATTTTTTTGAATTTTGGAGGTATAAGTGAGGGGCATTTATAAAGCCTCTTGAAAAACGGAGGTGACGAGATATCAGAAAATTGACAGGTCGGGAAAAGAAGTTTTGCAGTTTGTTTCTCGGTTCGGGAAACCCCGAGCTTGCCGCAGAAAAGGCAGGCTACACGGGTGACTGTGAGCAGAAGGGTGAAGAACTTATCTGCCGTCCCGAAATTTCAGCCGAACTTGAACGGCTGTCACGGCAGCGGGAAAAATCCCTTGCCAATATGGCGGCGGCTGGGTATCAGCGGTTGGCTTTTGGGAGCATTTGCGATGCGATTTCTCTGCTTTACAAAAGTGATCCGAGCAAAGAGGACCTTGAGGGCATGGACTTGTTCCTTGTGTCGGAGATTAAACGACCGAAGGACGGTTCAATGGAAATCAAGTTTTTTGACAGGCTCAAGGCGCTTGAAAAACTCGGTGCAGGCGGTGAGCGTGAAACAGGCGCTAAACAACTTTTTGACGCTATTTCAAACAGCGCAAGGGCGGTGAATGACAAGGAAAATGGAAATTAAAACTTTTTCTAAAAAACAGCTTACCGTGCTTTCGTGGTGGAGCAGGGAGTCGGTTTTTCGTGACAGGGACGCAATCATCTGTGACGGTGCTGTGCGAAGCGGTAAGACATTTTGTATGTCGCTGTCATTCATTCTGTGGAGTTTTTACGATTTTGCAAATTCGGACTTTGCACTTTGCGGAAAGACAATCCGTTCTTTAAGGCGAAATATGATTACTCCCGTGATTCCGATTTTGAAATCACTCGGTTTCAAGTGTGAAGAAAAGCTGTCGCAGAATATTCTGACCGTGAGCATTAACGGGGTGATGAACAGGTTTTATCTTTTCGGTGGCAAGGACGAGTCCTCAGCATCGCTCATTCAGGGCATGACGCTTTCGGGGGTGCTTTTTGACGAGGTTGCGTTGATGCCGAGGTCGTTTGTTGAACAGGCATTGGCGAGATGTTCCGTGTCTGGTTCAAGATTTTGGTTTAACTGCAATCCCGAATTTCCCGAGCATTGGTTCTACCGTGAATGGATTAAAAAGTGCGGTGACAAAAATGCGTTGTATCTGCACTTTACGATGCAGGACAACCCGTCTTTGAAACCTGAGGTTATCAAGCGGTATGAAAGTCTGTATTCGGGTGTGTTTTACGAGCGGTTCGTAAAAGGCAGGTGGGTAGCCGTTTTCGGTGCGGTTTATCCGTTTATGGACGATGAAAAGATGTACTGCGACATTCCGTCAGACATTGAAAGCTGGGCGGTATCGTGCGATTACGGCACTGTGAATCCCGCCTCATTCGGTTTGTGGGGCAGAAAAAACGGTGTGTGGTACAGGGTTGACGAATACTACTTCAACTCACGCACTCAGGGCTTTCAAAAGACCGATGAGGAGCATTATGACGGGCTTGAAAAGCTGATTGACGGGCGGAAAATCGAATGTGTGATTGTAGATCCGTCTGCCGCAAGCTTTATTGAGGTTATAAGGCGACACGGAAAATACACGGTTGTGTCGGCTGAAAACAATGTTATCAACGGCATAAGACAGACTTCGCAGGCTTTGAAGGACAGAAAAATCAGAATCTGCAAAAATTGCAGAGCCACAAGAAGGGAATTTTCACTTTATCGTTGGGACGGTTCGGGGCGCAGTGACGCTCCCGTTAAGGAAAACGACCATGCAATGGACGACATAAGATATTTTGTCGCCACGAAAATTTACGGTTGTGACGGCTTCTTTGCCGTTGCAACCAAAAGACAGGAGGAAACAGCTTGAGGTTTGGCAGAAAAAATAAAAAGACCGAGAGCATAAAGACGGTGCAGACCGTTCCGAGAGAAACGAAAAATAATTCGCCGCTGTTCTCACGATTTGCCGTTCAGACGAGAACGGAAAGGCAGTTGTACACAACTTTGCGTGAGTCTGTGCCGATTATTGATGCGGCGCTCTGCAAGATTATCAGACTTATCGGCGGATTCAAGATTGTGACTTCATCGGCTGAAAGTCAGAAGATTGCCGACAGCTTTGTTAAAAATGTCCGCACAAACGGTGAAATGACGGGACTTGAAAGCTTTGTGCTTTGCTATCTCGATTCACTTCTCACCTACGGACAGGCGGTCGGCGAGATTGTTCCCGAAAGTGACGGCAACGGAATTTGTGCATTGTACAACGCAAGTCTTGATGATGTTGAAATCAGAGCGGATTCTTCTCCGCTGAAACTTGCAGTTTACACACTCGGCAACGGTACAGCCGAAGAACCGAAACATCCCGAAAGGATTCTTGCAACCTTGCTTAATCCTAAGCCGGGTACTGTGTGCGGTACTTCTATACTCAGCGGTTTGCCGTTTGTCAGCTCAATTCTTTTGAGAATTTTTGAGTCGGTAAAAACAAACTGGGAGAGGGTTGGCGACATCCGTTTTGCGGTTACTCTCAATCCCGAATCAAGCGGTTCGGCTGTAAGCAGAGAAAATGCTCAGGCGGTTGCCGATGAGTGGAAAAAGGCGATGAGAAGTGACAGCGTGTGTGACTTTGTGTCTGTCGGTGATGTCAGCATTAAGGTTATCGGCGCTGAAAGCGATATGCCCGACTGCGACATTCCCGTAAGGCACATTCTTGAGCAGATTATTGCAAAGCTTGGTATTCCGCCGTTTCTGCTCGGCATTTCGTGGTCGAGTACGGAGAGAATGAGCGAACAGCAGGCGGATATTCTTACAAGCGAACTTGCCTACTACCGCACCGTGCTTGAACCCGTGATTACAAAAATTGTGTCGGCTCATCTTAAAATGTGCGGTTACAACGACAGCTTTAAGATTGAGTGGGATAAAATCAATCTTCAGGATGCGGTTGAACTTTCTCAGGCAAGACTTAACAATGCAAATGCGATGAACATTGAAAGACAGATTGGAGCGGAGGTGCAGAATGAAGGATAACAAACTTATCAAAAGCGGTGTTTCGGGTGTTGTTGACGGCGAAAATCAGACTGTCGGCGATGATGAACTCGAACTGATTAACCGCTACACAAGGCGAAATCTTGCGAAAAATGAGGTGTATGCGTTTTCGGTTGTGTTGTGTGACAATGATGTTGACCGTGACGGCGAACGCTTTACAACAGATTCGCTTTATGAACTTGAAAAACTCTTTGTCGGCAAGACGGGAATTATTGACCACAATCCGAGTGCCAAAAATCAGACGGCGAGAATTTTCAGCTGTAAGGTTGAGAAAATTGACGGTCAGAAAACGGCTTTGGGTGACGATTATTTCAGGCTCAAGGCAAGGGCATATCTTCCCGTTTGTGAGAGCAACAGGGACATTATTCTTGCGATTGACAGCGGAATTATTAAGGAAGTAAGCGTTGGCTGTGCCGTGGGCAAGGTTGTGTGCAATGTGTGCGGTGAGGACATCTCGATGTGTACTCACAAAAAGGGCGAGGTTTACAGCTCAAAGATTTGTTGCGGTGAACTTGTGAACCCGTATGACGCATACGAATGGAGTTTTGTTGCCGTGCCGTCACAAAAGAGGGCAGGCATTACGAAAAGTCATAAAATTTTTGGAAAGGAAAATGATATGGAAAAAATTCTTAAAGCCATTGAAAACAAGAAGGCTTTTGCGCTTGATGAGAGCGACAGCAGAAAGCTGTGCGAATATATTGACGGGCTTAAAAAGTCGGCTAAGGACGGTGTGCTGTACCGTGAAAGCCTTACCCGTGATGTTGTGGGACTTGCCGCTTTTGTTCAGCCTGACATTTCGGGCGAAACAATGGAGAGCGTTGCAAAGAGCATGACAATTGAACAGCTCAGAGAATTTAAGTCAGCATTTGAAAAGAAAAAGAAAGCAGCTTTTGAGCCTGTTCCGCAGCTTTACTGCAAGCAGGACAAGAGAAATAACACCGTGGAAAACGGTCAGTTCAGTATTTAACGGAGGTATTATTATGAATGTGAATTTTAACGGTTATGGCGAAAATGCCACAACATTTATTGCAGACGAAACACTTACAGAGGCAGGCGTGCCTGTTAAGATGAAGGACAACGGTACTGTTGCAAAATGTGACGCAAGCGAGAACTTTTGCGGTGTGTGCGTAAGCGTGAGAGGCGGCTATGCGGTTGTTCAGCTTTCGGGCTATGTAACAGTTAAGAGCGACAAGAAAATCGGTGTCGGCTACAAAAAGCTTTCTGCAGCGGCAGACGGCGGTGTGTCGGTTACAACAGCCGGCAGAGAGTACCTTGTGCTTGACTCAACAGACACTTCGGCAGGATTTATTCTTTGATAAGGGGAGGAAGATATTATGGCAAATTTTGAAAATATTACAATTGAAAAAGGTATGTATCAGACAAAGGGCGGTATTTCGGGCGCACTTGAAAAGCTTGATCCGTCAGAAAATTACAGAGGTACTGCACTTGAGGGACTTGACGCATTTTCCCGTCAGCTCAAACGCTTTGACATTAAGGTGAAAGGCAGAAACAGCGATTGCGTTGAAAAGTTTTTCCAGAGTTCAAACTCTGCGGCACTTTTCCCCGAATATGTGAGCAGAGCCGTTATGCAGGGCATGGAGAGAGCGGATATTCTCCCGAACCTTGTGGCTACCGTGACAGACATTGAGGGCATGGATTACCGCAGTATCGCATCTGTTCCGAGTGAGGACGACAAGAGCCTTAAACTCGTTGGCGAGGGCGCTAAGATTCCGCAGACTGAGGTTAAAACAAGAGAAAACCTTGTTAAACTTCACAAGCGTGGCAGAATGCTTGTTGCGTCATACGAGGCACTTCGCTTTCAGCGTCTTGACCTCTTTACCGTAACACTCAATCAGATTGGCGCATATATTGCAAGAGCACAGCTTAAAGATGCGATTGATGTGCTTGTGAACGGTGACGGCAATGAAAATCCCGCCGGCACACTTGAGGTTGCATCAGGCGGCAAGGTTACATATGAGGATCTTTTAAAGCTTTGGACAGAACTTGCTCCGTATGAACTCAACACAATTCTTGCATCAACTCCCGAAATGCAGAAGATTCTTTCACTCTCTCAGCTTCAGGATTCAAACGCAGGTCTTGATTTTCAGGCTACGGGCAGAATGATTACACCTCTCGGTGCAAGCCTTCTTCACACTCCCGAGCTTGAGGACGGTAAAATTATCGGTCTTGACAAGAACTGTGCGCTTGAAATGGTTCAGGCAGGCGGTGTTGTTACAGATTACGACAAGCTTATTGACCGTCAGCTTGAGAGAGCCGCAGTTACCTGTACAGCAGGTTTTTCAAAAATCTTTACAGAGGCATCAAAGGTGATGAGCTGTTAAGGAGGGATTGCCTTGAACATTGCAAACATTACAAAGCGTTTTGCCTTATACTGCGGTATTGACGGC
>CACXYD010000047.1 GCA_902771755.1 uncultured Ruminococcus sp.
ATTTCTCTGCGGAAACTGGTCGGCAAAGAATGTTTCAAACTCACTGCCGAAATCACCCGAAAGCAATTTTTCGGCATTGACCTCGGGAAACTTCTGCAAGTATCTTTTTTCGGAAGAGCTGTAGTCGGTTTTCGGAGAAAAAACAAACCACAAAGCCATTCCGTATATGAAAATCAGAAATACAAACGCAGGAATGTATTTTCCGATTTTACTTCTGTTATCAGCAAAATGCATATATATTCACCTGACTCTTTACTAATTGTTCATAGCCGTTTTAGAATCTGAAATAGAGGAACGGGTTGTAGCTCTGATTAACAAGACCTGCTGTGCTGACTGCAAGAACACCGATGCAGTAGAGGGTTTCGGGAATCCACATAAAGCGTGTGTGTTCAAAGCGAGTGTAGAGCATTGTTGCAAGCGGAGTTGATGCAACAGCCGCAATAATAAGCATAGGCAGGTTGCTCATGATGAGATTGAATGCCTGATCGCCGCAAATTCCGTTGCCGAAATTAAAGAGGTCAACCATAAACTCACCAAGCTGTCCAACATCGGTGAAGTAGAAAAGTCCCCAACCGATGATTACGATAAACAGAGTGTAAATGTGCTGAACAAATGACGGAAGTCTGTCGAGGAATTTTTTGAGTACGAACTTTTCGAGGATAAGAAGAAGTCCGTAGTAAAGTCCCCAAAGTACAAAGTTGTATGCCGCACCGTGCCAAAGACCTGTGAGTCCCCACACGATGAGAAGGTTGAGAATCTGTCTTTTAACACCCTTTCTGTTACCGCCGAGAGGGATATATACATATTCTTTGAACCATGTTGAAAGAGAAATGTGCCATCTTCTCCAGAAGTCTGTAATTGACTTTGCGATGTAGGGGTAGTTGAAGTTTTTGAGAAACTCGAATCCCATCATATTGCCAAGACCGCAAGCCATATCGGAATAGCCCGAGAAGTCAAAGTAAATTTGGAATGTGTAAGCTATCATGCCCACCCATGTTCCGACAACACCGTTTTCATCGGTTGTTGCAAAAATGTTTGTTGTGAGCGTTCCCATGGTGTTTGCGATGATTACCTTTTTTGCAAGACCAACCATAAAAAGCTTTACACCCTTTGTGAACATTTCAAGCGTTTCACGGCGGTTTACAAGCTGTTCGGCAACATCACGGTAACGGACAATCGGACCTGCAATAAGCTGTGGGAAAAGTGCAACATATGTACCGAAGTTGATAAAATTCTTCGACACGGGCGCATCGTCACGGTAAACATCAATAACATAGCTCATTGTCTGGAATGTGTAGAAGCTTATACCGATTGGCAGGCTGATTTGAAGTTTCGGAATATTGAGGAACGGCAGCATATTGAGCGTTTCGGTTATCATTCCCGTATATTTGAACACGGCAAGAATACCGATATCAAGCACACAAGTCAGAATCAAAAACAGCTTTTTCTTTTTGGCATCGGCTCTGTATTTGTCAACAAGCCAACCGCCTATGTAGTTGAAAAAGATGTTGAACACCATAAGCAGAACAAGCTTTGGTTCACCCCAACCGTAGAATATGAGGTTTACGATAAAAAGAAAAATATTGCGTCCCTGTCTTGGCACAAGATAATAGGCAAGCAGAGTAATCGGCAGATACGCAAACAAAAATACAAGGCTCGAAAATACCACTCGTTTTATCCTCCTACAAATTTTATTTCATAATTTTTTCAAATACCATCCTACATATTTTAACTTATTGACCTTTTGCAGTCAACATACAAATTATATGATTTTTTGCCCATAAAGAATAAAAGTAATGTTTATGATTTTATAGGATAATAAATCACATTTGTTAGGTAAAAACATTCGGATATGTCAAAGCATTATTTGACACTATACGCAAAAACGGACTGTCAGATGACAGCCCGTAGATTGCAAATAATCAAATTATTTTGTTGCGTTGTAAGTCTTTGAGAAAAGGCTCTTACCGTCCTTAGTGTTAATTTCAATAACTACAGAAGGATTATCAACGCCTGCGTTATCCTTGATTTCATCAGCAAAGCTTTCAAATGTTGCTGACATAGAATCAATAGACTGTTCAAAAGTTGACTTTACAGTATCAAATGTATCGTCAGGAATATCTGTCTTGCAAGTAAATGTCATAACAGCCTTTTCGCCTTCAGCCTTGATATCAACATCCATTACCGAAGAATAAGCAGACTTCATTGAATCAAACTGTGACTTAAAAGAGTCAGACTCGATGTAGTTTGTAATTTTCTGCTCAGGTGAATCACCGCAACCTGCAAAGCAGAAAATTGATGTTACTGCAATAAGTGCAGCAGCAAGTGTAAGCGCAATTTTTTTCATTGTTTTACTCTCCTTAAAAAACATAGTGGCTAAATTGTACTATAGCAGCATTATATTGTCAATAGTTTGCAAAATATTCAATTTTTGAGCTAATTTTATTTTATCTTGCTCTTATTTTTTGTCAACCATTGCCAACGCTAAACTTGTATTTTCGGATAAACTCCTTCGTTTCGTTATTACGCACCACTTCGCTCTGATTTTGTTCAACAACGCTTGTTATCGCTCCCACATCAATCCAAATTTCGTTATTGCTCTCTTTTTGGCTCTCGTCAAACACAAGCTCAAGCCCAAGGTGCAAATGACTTTCGGTAATGCCGTTTGTATTTTCGGTCTCGCTGTAACCAGTTCTTCCGACATAGCCGATTACATCGCCCGCACAAACCTTGTCGCCCTCTTTTAAGTTTTCTGCAAACGGACGGTTCTGCCTTAAATGTGCATAGTACCAGTAGCGTTTTTTGTCAGCGGAGCGGATTCCGATTCGCCAACCGCCGTATCTGTTCCAACCCATAATTTCAACCGTTCCCGACTCAACCGCAATTACAGGTGTGCCGACAGCCGCCATAAGGTCGTGACCGAGGTGCGGTCTTGTGTAGCCGTAGGTTCTGACTGCACCGAAATCGTCATAGCAGGAATACGGAAATGTTTTTGCAATAGGTGAAAACCAACACAAACCGTAGCCTTTTTCCGTGCCATTTGAGGTTTCTTTTTCGTAATCTCCGACAATTCCCGAAAGTGCCGCCCCGTATGCCTGAGAGTAGTAGTTAAAATATTTCATATCTTTTGTCAGATTTTCAACGGTTTCGCCGTTCTTGATTTTGTCGGCAAAGTCGGTCATATCGCTGTATTTGTACTTTGTAAAATCACCGCCGTACTTTGCACCGAGATACGCAAGCATGGTTATGCAGTCGGTGTGCTTTTCGTCACCGTGAGTTTGTATGTCGAGGTCAACGGCATTTTGCAGAGCATCTTTCGTAACATTGAATTCAACATATTTTATGTAGTTTTTTTGCGTTTCTTTTCCGCCCAGAAACACAACAGCCGACAATGCCGCAAGCATTACGCAGAGGAACACGCAGAACAGTTTTTTCATATCAATCACCGATAATGTATATGAAAAACGGCATATAGTTATTCATTGCGGTTTTGCCGTAAAATGAAAAAAACAGCGGTGTAACTCGCTGTTTCTTCCACATTTTTAATTAAAGAGAGAGGAAAAATATATCAAATGAAAAATCTTGTAAGCTGTTTCCTTATGTTGTGGCTATATTATATCACGCCAACCGTGACAAAATAATGACAAACAAGGGAATGTTTTGAAAATTTTTTAAAAAATTTTTCTGCTTACGCTTTATCTACTGTAAATGTCAATTTATTGTCGGCAATATTGATTTTACCGCCGATATTTGCAAAATAAGAGGTTAAAAATTGATATACTTCGTCCTTCTCTGCTTCATCAAATGAAAAATACTGTCCTCCGCAGGCATCGTGAAAATGGAGATACACTCCGAATTTTTCGTCAAGAATCTTCTTGAACTCAAGCACCTGTGAATATGAAAAGTTCATAATAAGCTCCTTAAAGCAGGTTTTCTTTTTCAAAAGCCTGTCTTAAATCTTCGATAATATCGTCAGCGTCCTCAATACCGACGCTGAAACGGAAAAATCCGTTGTGGAATTCTTCGGGATAAAGATACTGTCTTTCATCGTTTTCACCGAGGAATACGATAAGGCTTTCATCGTGACCGAGTGATACAGCCGATGTGATTACTTTGAGATGTGTAACAAAGCGGTTGTAGGTATCGTGGTCGGCTTTAAGTCCAAACGAAAGCACTCCGCCGAATCCGTTTTTCATCTGCTTGACTGCAACATCGTGATTCGGGTGGTCCTCAAGTCCGGGGTATGCAACAAAGCTTACACCTTTGACCGTTTTCAGATAACGGGCAACCTTGAGGGCATTTTCGTTGTGCTGTTTCATACGCAACGGAAGTGTTACCGAACCTCTCATAATCAGCCATGCATTGAACGGACTGATTGTTGCGCCGAGGTTAATCTGCGACTGCGCACGGATAATGTCAAGGTATTCCTTTTTGCCGATGATTGCACCGCCCATTGCGTCACCGTGACCGTTGATGTACTTTGTAAGGCTTTCAACTGTAAAGTCTGCACCGAGTTCAATCGGTCTTTGGTTGAACGGAGATGCAAATGTGTTGTCAACCGACAAAAGTGCGCCGTTTGCGTGGGCAAGCTCTGCAATCTTTTCAATGTCGGAAATTGAAAGAGTAGGGTTGCCGGGAGTTTCAATGTGAATGAGCTTTGTGTTCGGACGGATTGCCGCCTTGACTTTTTCAATATCGGTTGTGTCAACGATTGTGGTTTCAACTCCGAATTTGTCTTTGAGAAGTTCGTTCAGAAGTCTGTAAACCGCAATATATGTTACGCTTGAAAATACAACATGGTCGCCGCTTTTAAGCAATGCAAAGAAAAGTCCCGACAGAGCCGCAACACCGCTTGCGAGAACTACGCAGTCCTCGCCGCCCTCAAGGGACGCAAGCTTTTCCTGAAGATACTGCTGATTTGAACCGCCGTTGCGTGTATAGAGGTTTTTGCCTGCGCTACTCCAGTTGAGGTCGCTCGGATCATACGGGAGTTCATAGCTGTTTGCCATTGTAATAGGTCTTTTGATTGCCCCTGTTTCGCTGTCAACATCGTTGCCCGTGTGAACAGCCCTTGTCTGAAATCCGAATTCATCGCCAAAAGTTCTTTTTGCCATAACTGTACTTCCTTTCTTAGCATGATTTTTATGTGCTTGATTATGTATGTGCTTTGTATTTCTACTATTCCTATGTGTTTAGTATGTTTTAATTATAGCACCATTTTTTGAGTTGTCAAGATTAATTTTATAAATGCCACAATTCAGTAGGGGCGTTCATCGGACGCCCGCTTTGATGAAACTTTTTGTTTAATAAATTGTTTTGATGTGATGAAAATTGTGTATCCTAATGTAGCGGCGAACCGTGTTCGCCAATCGTTTTGGTTGCAAACCCAAAACGAACACACATATAACCTTTGTTGTGAAAAAACATATTGATAATGATATAGTTTGGGTTAAGTCGAACCGATTTTGCAATCGTTTCGATTGGCGATCACTGATCGCCGCTACAGTATGACAGTCATTTTGCGACATTTATATGGTGTGCTATAACATATATTTTCTGCCATTACTTAGCGGGCGTCCAATGAACGCCCCTACAGTATAACAATCATTTCGTGACATTTATAAAATATGTTTTTACATATAAATTACACTATTACTTGGCGGGCGGATGATATCCGCCCCTACAAATAAAAAACAATCGGGAAAACAATGTTTTGCATTTTGCAAACCGTCTTCCCGACTGTCATTTTACATTTTCAATTTTCAACTTTCAATTCGCAACGCTATTGCATTACCGAGTTTGCCATAATATATTTTCTGAGCGGTCCCTGCATAATGGATTCAATCTGCTCGGGTTCATCGGGCAGAAGAACAAGAATCTGATTTGCGGCTCTGACAACATATCCGTCATCGCCGTTTTCATTTTTCAGCTTTTTGCAGTCATTAACAGGGGTTTCACACAAAGCACGGGAAATTATGCTTTTTACTCCCTTTTCATCGTCAAATCCGAGTCCGCCTACAACGAAAACCACATTCAGATTTTTGAAAGCGTCTGTAAGTTCATTTCCGAGTTGTTCGGAATCGGTTGCAAAGCAGGTTTTGACGAGTTCGAGGTCAAGCTCGGAAAAAGACTTTTGCAAAGCTCTTTCACAAAACGAGGTTTTGCGAGCAGCGAAAAATACAAGCCTGCAATTCATTTTCCGTCCTCCTACTGTGCGTTTGCGTATTCGGGTTTCAGCGTTGCCTTAAATTTTGGTGCAATGCTCAAATTAGCCGTTACCTTTGTATAGTCATAGGTTGTGTCCCAACCCTCAAAGGTGTAGGTGTAATACTCATCACTCGGCTTTTTAGGTATGGTCTTAGGCACAACTGCCGACTTGCCGTACTCAACCTTTTGTGTTGACAAAGCGGAACCGTCATAGTTAAGGAAGGTTACATTGCAATAAACCTTTGCCTCTGTTATAGGCTGTGGCTTTTGTGTTACAACCTGACCTTTTGTATCGGTTGCGGTTGTTGCCTCGGTTCCCTTGGTTACCTTTTGGTTTTTAAAGCTGTAGTCACCGTCATACCAAGTAATTTGACCTTTCTTGTAGGCTGTGTCAAAGTCTGTGACGGTAGGTCTTGTGCCGCCGTAGGATGAGTAATAAACCTGCGGCCATACTGCATTCTTATTGAGTGATGCCTTTGAAACATCGACCTTTGTTGACTCGCCCGCTCTTACCTTTCTTGCAACAATAACCGTTCTGAAGTTTGTGAACTCATACGAACAGGTTGAAAGTGTTACAAGCTCATCGTCCTCGTTTACATCAACAGGACAATTAAAGAGTGAACGAACACGGACATTGTAAACATAGTTCATGAAGTCCTTGTCATTTTCAAAGTCGCTTATCATATAGTTGAAGAAATCGCCGTGTGCTGTAAGAGTGTTTGTCTTGAACACGGAAATAATCTTGTAAGTGCCTTTGCCCTTTGGAGTGTCAAAACGGAATGTGGGAACTTCTTTGTAGAAATCGAGGTTACCTGTTGTTCCGCCGAACTTCATAAGGTCACCGAACATTGAACCGTCCTGAATATGGTGAGAGTGAAGAACAAGGTTCTTGCTGTCTGTACCCTTTGTTGAACGGTAGTCAACAAATACGCTGCCGAAACCGTCCCACTCATTCTTGTAGTTGTGGTTAAGGTAATACTGCTGTGGTGTGCTGTCTGCCTTATGCCAAAGAACAGGGTAGTCAATGTGTGTGTCTTTCATCTGAATCCAGCCGACAATTTCATCGTTGATTTTCAGAAGTTTATCCCAATTGATTGTGTCGTCCTTTTTCTTCTCGGGTGTTGTTTCGGTATCGTCAACGCTGTGGGCAATTCGCTGAATCTCGCCGTTAAGCTCGGCATTTCTCAAGCTGAGGTAAATCATATTATAAAACAACAGCGAAAGTGCCGTGAGAAATACGAGGAACGAAACAATTACAACGCATTTTCTTGTGACTTCCTTTGAGCCGTCACCACGCATAGGAATGAAGTTGTTGACAAAGCCTGTCTTTGCCGGAACAAATTCCTTGTCGCTGAAACCGTTAGGATAGTCAACCGCAGAATTTTCAAAGTTTGACTTTGCTCTTATGCAGGCAAGACAAACCATATCTTCGGGATTTTCACCTGCAAGAGCCGACTTTGGAAGAACGGCAACTTGAATACCACGGTACATAAAGCAGTAGCCACGATAGCCGTTGCCCATATCTTTAAGGCTGAAAATTCTTGACTTTTTGCGGAACATTCTGTACTTGTCCTCAAGCTGTTCCATTTCTTCCTTGCTTGCCTTGCGCTTTTTGGCATTGAGAAAATCAAGATTTCTCTTTCGCCAATAGTCCTTCGGCACGGGAGTATTTTCATACTTCTCGGACGCCGCAACAACCTCGGCAAACTTTTTGCGGAACGATGTGCTGTCCTTTGTTGTAAGAGCCTCTGCAATTACAACCTGATCAGGCACATTTTCGCTTTTTGAAAGCTCGTTAAGTGCAGAAATAATTTTTGAATATGAAGGCGAAACGCTTTTCACTTTGGTCATGGAAAAGCCGTTTTGTTCAAGCTTTTTTGCAATTTCGCCGCTTGTTTGAGAAAGGTCAGCGGAATTTTTGCCCGTTAAGGAAAAAATCTCAACATCCATGTCAATTCCCCTTTCAATCGTTTGATTATTCATCATCAGCCGAAATTCTTGTTACTTTGAGGTTCTGGAGAGCCTCCTCAACAAGAGGTCCGAAGTTCGGCTTTTCCTGAGCCTCTTTTACATATTTGAGAACAGGTCTTGTACGGGGATGCTTTGGTGTGAACACGGTACAGCAGTCCTCATACGGTTCAATTGATATATCGTAGGTGTCAATCTTGTAGGCAATGTCGATAATCTCCTGTTTATCCATACCTATGAGAGGTCTGAACACGAGCATATCGGTTGCCTCATCTGTACACGAAAGCGCACCGATTGTCTGGCTTGCAACCTGACCGAGGCTTTCGCCCGTGATGAGTGCCTGACATTCGTACTTTTCGGCAATCTTTTCTGAAATCTGCATCATCAGACGGCGCATAATGATTGTGAAAAGTTCTTCCGGACATTCGTCCTTAATTTTCTCCTGCAGTTTTGTGAACGGCACGGTGTACATAACCATATCGCCCGCATATCTGCTGACTCTGCGGAGAAGTCTGACAACCTTGTCTTCGGCTCTGGGGCTTGTATAGGGCGGACTTGCAAAGTGAATTGCAGTAAGTCTGATACCTCTTTTTGCCATCATATAAGCGGCAACGGGAGAATCAAGACCTCCGCTGATGAGGATTGCGGCTCTGCCGCCTGTGCCAACGGGAATACCGCCTGCGCCTCTTATCGGTTCGCCGTGAACATAAGCGCCGAAGTCACGGATTTCAACATTTACAACAAGGTCGGGGTTGTGAACATCAACCTTTAGATGCGGAAACTTTGAAAGGATTTCACCGCCGACCTCTCTGCAAATTTCGGGAGATTTGAGCGGAAACTTCTTATCGCTTCTCTTAGCCTCAACCTTGAAGGTTTTTATATTGTTAAGCTGATTTTCAAGATATTTCGGAGCAATTTCAAGCACGGACTCGATTGTCTTTTCACAAACGACGGCTCTTGAAAAAGCGATGATTCCGAACGCTCTTGAAACGATTTCGCAAGCCTTTTCAAGGTCTGCGTCATCATCAAGCGGTTTTACATAAATTGTGGACTGTGCGGATGTAATCTCAAAATGGCCTGCACTTTTTAATGCGTGTTTGAGGTTCTTTTTGAGAACATCTTCAAATGAACGGCGGTTAAGTCCCTTGAGAACGATTTCGCCGTCTTTCAAAAGTAAAATTTCCTTCATAAAATGTATTCCTTTATTTTAATATGTATTCATACGATTTTTATTTGTGGGCAAGGGTTTTCAGTCCCTTTTCAATGCCGTCACAAAGTGCGTCAATATCTGCCTCTGTGTTGAGTTTTGAAAAGCTGATTCTCAATGCGCTGTCGGCACGGTCACGACCGATGTTCATTGACTCAAGCACATAACTCGGTTTGCCCTTTGCGCAGGCACTTCCCGAGGACACATAGACCTCAAGATTTTCAAGAAAATGGAGCATGGTTTCGCTCCTGACTTTTCCCGCCGAGATATTCAGCACATACGGAAGTGCGTTTTCGGGAGAGTTGAGGCTCACACCGTCAATTTTTAATAGCTTATCCTTTGCGTAGCTGTTAAGCTTTGAAACATAATCGTAATTTTTATCTATGTTAAATTCACCGCAGGCAACACCCATTGCGGCAATCAGCGGAATTGCCTCTGTGCCTGGGCGGAGTTTTTTCTCTTGCTCACCGCCGTAGTGAATCGGAACAAGTCGTACACCCTTCTTTACAAAGATTGCACCCACACCCTTCGGGGCATGGATTTTGTGACCGCTCACGCTGATTAAATCGGCATGAAGTCTTGACGCAAAAAGCGAGATTTTACCGAAAGCCTGAACGGCATCCGTGTGACAGATTACATCGCTGTTCTTCGCCTTTACGGCAGAAAAAATATCCGAAACATTCATAATTGCGCCCGTTTCGTTGTTGACGCACATTACAGACACAAGGATTGTGTTTTCGTCAACATTTTCAAGCACATCTTCCTTGTGAATTGTGCCGTCCTCACGGGGCATGATATAAACAACATCAAAGCCGTTATCCTCAAGCTTTTTTGCGGATTCCATAATACTGCTGTGTTCAACGGCAGACACAATAATCCGCTTTCCTCTGCGTTTTTTAGCCTCGGCAACACCGAAAATTGCAAGGTTGTTAGCCTCTGTACCGCCACTTGTGAAGTAGATTTCATCGGCAGTTGCACCAAGCTTTTTGGCAACCTCTTTTCGAGCCTTTACAAGTTCCTGTTCTGCATACATTCCACGCAAATGAAGTGACGAAGGATTGCCGTAATTTTCGGTCATTATCTCAAACGCTTTTTCTGCCGCCTTTTGCGACACCTTAGTAGTTGCGCTGTTATCAAGATAATGCTCCATTACTTTGCCCTCATTTCGTTTTACATAGCTGTACATATTAATAAGTATACTACAACAGTCAAAAAAAATAAAGTGATAATTCAAACATAATTGAAATTTATACGGCAAAAATATATGTAAATTAATTAACGGTGCAAAG
>CACXYD010000048.1 GCA_902771755.1 uncultured Ruminococcus sp.
CAGACGATGTGCAAGAGGATTTGTGTCCTTTCTCGGAATAGCATAGTAAAGGAACATTTCAAGAGCCTCGTGCGTTTCAAACACATCAAAGCCGTTTTCTATGAACTTTTTGCGCATTCTTTCACGATGACCGCTGTGTTCGTTATCGGTTGTCCGTGCCATATTATCCCCACCGCAAAATAAGTTTTTATCAAACTTTGGGGCGGATAAAACCGCCCCGACTGATTAATATTAATAATTAAAATCTATTATTCCTTTACACCGTACTGCTCATAGTAAGCGTCAATAGCGGCCTTGAGCTTGTCGTCAATTACAACCTTGCCCTTGTATTCCTTGTTGTAAAGGTGTTCAACAACCTCTGCCATTGTTACGATTGCAGTTGTTTTAAGGCCGTACTTTTCTTCAATCTCGGAAAGTGCGCTCTTTGTGCCCTTACCACGCTCCATACGGTCAACAGAAACAACAAGACCGATTGGGTTTACATCGCCCTGAGCCTTGATAATCGGGAGAGTTTCTTCAATTGAAGTGCCTGCTGTTGTAACATCTTCGATGATAACAACCTTGTCACCGTCATTGATAGGACTGCCGAGAAGAATACCCTTGTCGCCGTGATCCTTAACTTCTTTTCTGTTTGAGCAATAACGGATGTCCTGACCGTATTTTTCGCTGATTGCGATAGTTGCGGCAACAGAAAGCGGAATGCCCTTGTATGCAGGTCCAAAAAGAACATCAAAATCAAGTCCGAACTTGCTGTTGATAGCCTCTGCATAATACTGACCAAGACGGCGGAGCTGAGCACCTGTTCTGTAGAAACCTGTGTTTACGAAGAAAGGAGTCTTTCTTCCGCTCTTTGTAACAAAATCGCCAAATTTGAGAACCTGACAATCAACCATAAATTCAATGAATTCCTTTTTGTAAGCTTCCATTATAAAAAACCTCCGATACAAAATAGCTTTCGGACAAACATCTGTAATATCCGACAGTTTTACATAATTCAACATTGTAAATTCTACCACAATATCTTGTTTTTGTAAATGACAGTTACACAGCTGTAATCAATATGTAGTGCATAGCCTTGCAAATCAAAGAATTTTCGCATTTTTCTTTTCAGTTTTTGACTACTGTTTCAACTTTTTACGCTTGACTTTATAGAACAAGTGTTCTATAATTAGATAGAAACAAATGTTCGAGGTGACGCGTTGTGAATATTAATTGTGCTGTTGACAAAAACAAATATAAAAAGGACAGGGTTATTCTTCACAGCGACTGCAACGGATTTTATGCAAGCGTTGAGTGTTTGCATCATCCCGAAATCAGGAACAAACCTGTTGCCGTGAGCGGTGATGCTGAAAATCGGCACGGAATTATTCTTGCTAAAAATGAAATTGCAAAGAAGTACAATGTAAAAACAGGTGAGGCAATCTGGCAGGCAAAGCAGAAATGTCCCGACCTCATAACCGTTCCTCCCCAATTTGATTTATACAAACGATTTTCAAAAATGGCAAGGAGAATTTACAGCGAATACACCGACAAAATCGAACCGTTCGGACTTGACGAGGCATGGATGGATGTTACCGACAACAAGAATATGAGTGGCAAGGAGATTGCACTTGAAATTAATCGTCGCATAAAGCAGGAACTCGGAATAACCGTAAGCATCGGAGTCAGCTTTAATAAAATTTTCGCCAAATTCGGAAGTGACTATAAAAAGCCTGACGCTATAACGGAAATCACACGGGAAAATTACAGAGATATCGTGTGGAACTGTCCTGCAAAAGACCTTTTGTATGTTGGCAGAGCAACCGGCAGAAAGCTTGAATCTATCGGTATTTATACGATTGGCGACATTGCAACCGCCGATGTTACGCTGTTGCGGTCATATCTTGGAAAATGGGGTGACCTAATTTACGGCTTTGCAAACGGATATGACTCCTCCCCTGTTCCCCATATGAACGAAAACAGCGAGGTAAAGTCAATCGGAAACTCAACCACAACTCCGAAAGATATGGTGACCTTTGACGATGTAAAACAGGTTATGTTCGTTTTGTGCGACAGCGTTTGCAGAAGGATGCGTGAACAGGGATTTATGGCAAAAACTGTTTGCATTACGGTTCGTGACAACGAGCTGATGTCATTCAATCGACAGCACACAATGGAAAGCCACACAAATCTTACAAAGGATATCATAAATGCGGCTATTGAGCTTTTCAAGAAAAGCTATAAAATGGAAAAGCCGCTGAGGAGTATTGGGGTAAGCGTTACGGATTTTATTCACGATGACCAGCCACATCAGATGAGCCTTTTGCGTGATGAAAAGCGACTTATTCAAAACGAACAGCTTGACAAAACGCTTGACAGATTGAAAAAGCGATTCGGCAATTATGCTGTTCGCCCTGCCGTTTTGCTTGATGACAAGGAACTTTCGGATTTTAATCCAAAGGAAGATCATACAATTCATCCTGTCGGATATTTATGATAACAACGCATCTCAGGCGAAACAATAAGAATATTTCTCTGATTTTAAGGGAGGTAACAAGCTATGAAAAAGTATGTTAAAGTTACTGCCACATTTGATTGTGACGGAGATCTTATTCCCGAATATATTGTGTGGGATGACGGAAGAAGGTACCGCATTGACAAGATTTCCGATGTGCGGTATGCGGCATCTCTCAAAGCAGGCGGTGCGGGAATACGCTACACCTGTCATATTCTCGGCAAAGAACGATATCTGTTTTTGGAAGAAAACAGGTGGTTTGTCGATGCCAAACAATAAGCGGAGGATTATATGCATAAGGTCAAAGCAAAAGGAATTTTGTCTGCCACAAACGGCATGAATATTTACAGAGGATGCCAGCACGGATGCATTTACTGTGACGCACGCAGTAAATGTTATCAGATGAATCACCGATTTGAAGATATTGAGGTGAAAGAAAATGCTCTCGAATTGCTCGAAAACGCTTTAAAAAGGAAACGCAGAAAATGTATGATTGGTACAGGTGCGATGAGCGATCCGTATATTCCGCTTGAAAAAGAGCTAAAACTGACACGAAAATGTCTTGAAATAATCGATCGCTACGGATTTGGTGTAACTGTACAGACAAAGTCGGCATCTGTTATGAGGGATATTGACCTGTTTAGGAGCATAAACGATAAAAGCAAGGCTGTGTTGCAAATGACGCTTACAACGGCAGATGAAAACCTTTGCAGGATAATTGAACCGAATGTTTCTTCTACAAAGGAAAGATTTGAAACGCTCAAGGCATTTCACGAAAACGGCATTCCGAGTGTTGTGTGGTTTTCTCCGTTTTTACCGTTTATAAATGATACAAAAGAAAACATTGACGGACTTTTAAAGTATTGCATTGACGCAAAAGTTCGTGGAATAATATGCTTCGGCATAGGGCTTACTCTGCGTGACGGTGATCGAGAATATTTTTACAGTCAGCTTGACAAACATTTTCCGAATATGAAAGAGCGGTACATTTATACATACGGAAATTTATATCAGCTTACAAGCAGTAACAATAATGTTCTGATGAGCAGAATTTCAGAAGTTTGCAGAAAACACGGAATTATGTTCGGAGTTGAAAATGTGTTTTCATATCTGCATAAATTTGAAAGCAAAACAGAACAGCTAAGTCTGTTTGACGGAATATAGACAAAATAAAAAAGATATACGGCAGAAAACTTTACCGTATATCTTTTTTGCTTTTAAGACATTTACTGTTTTACAAAGGTGATTTCATAGTCGTTGTATTTAAGCATAAGAGCTGAGATTTTACCGTTCTTTTGCTTGAGTGTGGCGGAAGTATTTGTTCCGTCATCAAATGACAAATTGACTTTATCGGAATCAGACACGGTATATTTTCCGCTGTGAGTTCCGTCATCGGGAGTTCCCGGTGAAAGCCACAAAGTAAATGTGCCGTCATCGGAAAATGACATAGAACCCTGATAGGCGCTGTAATTTGTGTTGTAAACCTCGCTCATTTCAACCTCATCACCGCTCGCATTCTTTGCACCTTCGGGAACCCATGCAGATGATGTAAGTTCAGCGGTTGCAGACGGTGAAAGTACATTAACGGCAACGATTGCCACAATAATAAATACGCAGGCGGCAATAACCGATGAAACAATTGCCGTTGTTTTCTTTTTCTTATTCTTCTTTTTTACAGCCTTGTTAGCCTCAAATTTTGCGTAGTCAGGCTTTTTAACAGATTTTTTACTCATTTCATCACCGATATTTTACTTGAAAGATACAATAATTCCGCCGTAGTTTACGGTAATTTCGGCAGGAACATCACCGTTCCATTCGGTTACGGTAGCAATAACATTTTTATCGTTGTAGTATGTTATTACAACGGAGTCGCCCTCAACGATGTATGCACCCGAATTTGCCGAGGAACTTGTGATTCCGTCAATGAATGTTCCGTCCTCGTTAAAAGTAAATCCACCGCCCGAATAAGCTGAACCGAAAAGATCTCTCAAAGAATATTCTTCTGAAGAATTTTCATCCTTTGCATAGTACGGAATAAGGGTTGCGCTGAATTTTGGCTTTTGTTCCTCTCCGCTGATTGTCGGAACAACAATTTCGCTGTCGTTTGAAGATGATTCGGCTGTGTATCCCTGTTCTGTCGGCTCCTGTGAAACCTCACCTGATTCGGTTGCAGGCTGTGTAGTTTCGGACGCAGAGGTGGAAACATTCTGTGTTGAGTTAGTATTATCGGCGGTTGTAGAAGTAGCCGTAGTCGGTACTGTTGTTACGGAATTGTTATTCTTACCCGAAAGATTCACAAACAGGATAACTGCACCTGCAATTACTGCAACAAGTACAACGGCGCAAATAACTATTATCAATGGTTTTTTTGAACTTTTTACTGCGTGTTTTCCGCTCATTTTGCGTTCTTCCTTTCTTCAGCCTCTTTTTTAAGCTTTAAAAGATAACTTCTTTTCATCATTTTTCCGTTATAAAAAATAAATTCATCACCGTCAGCTGATTCGTCAATTTCAAGGTCTGAAAAATCTTCCGTAACGGGTTCTTCTTCATCATCGTAGAACTGACCTTTGCGTCTGTTCTCCATTTTCTTATCAATTGTCTTACTCTTTGAATCCTTGTCAACAATCATTGAATACATATTCTTATAAACCGCTGAATTGATTATAAAAGATAAAATTGACGGAACAATGAACAATGCAAGAACAATTGTGAAAATGATGAGCAGTACGGGAGTAAAACTGCACATAAGCACCGTTGCACAAACGAGGAATAAAATCAGAATTCCGAAAACTGCAAACAGGTTGTGTTTAAGCTCACCGAATGTCATAAGTGCGCTGTTCCTGTAAATATCCTTAATCTTGATATCAAAAGTAACCGTCATAGGCGGAACATAGAAGAACATAAACAGAAAGAAAATTGCAATTAAAATGCAAATAACAAGCGGAGCATAGAACATTCCGTTCTTAGAACCGAGTCCGATATAAAGCACAATTGAGTAGTAGCTGATAAAAACAGCGGCATACATCACAATGCCGTGTACAAGAAATCTAAGCCAGTTTTCCTTTATTCCGCCGATGAAGTTTGAGAAAACATCAACATCTTCCTCTCCCCTTACCATATGGGAAGTAACCTGAGTTACTCCGGCATAAAACGGAAAAAGCGGAATTATCGTAAGAAAATATATGAACATTGAATTAAGACCTGTAAGGGTATTAATCAAAAAGAAAATTCCGAATGTTACGGCAAACGGCAATGCAAAAAGCACATTCGTAAGCAAAAGTCGTGGTAAATTGTGAAACAATGACGAGAAAAATCCTGTCAAAGCTATAGCGTTCTTTTCTGATGCCATAGCGCCCTCCAAAATTAAAAATTGAACGCTCCCGAAAACAAGCACCACAAAGCCGTGTCAAGCAAAGCCGAACAAAAGGTCATTATGAGTGCCGAAACTGATCGGGAACAAAAATCAATCACCTCATTTTTCAAAGAATTGCTTTGATGAGAATGACCGATTAAGCTGAAAAACATCTGTTTTGAAATTTCAAAAGCATATGCCGACAGCTTTACAAGTGCCAGACAGAACAAAAATGTTCCCGGCAACACAACGAGCAGATAAAAACCTGCTCCTTTAAGTGAATATGTAATAATAAGATATGCCGCAGTAAGTCCTGTTCCAAAGCCTTTAAAGGCTGAAACAAGCGGCAGAAACGGTATTCCCCACGGTGCAAGCCCCAAAAGGAACACAACTGTGAGAAACATAAAATCAGATGCAAAGCAGGCACAAAATGTGCTGACGGCATTCTGACCGAGCCTTGCATCAAGATTTGTGGTAAACAGAAAATCAAGGGAATCAAGCATTTGTTTATCGGCTTTTGATGCATAAATCGAACCGAAAACAAGCCCTGCAAGAAATGCCGAAACAAAGATAAGTGCCACAGAATATCGTCTTATAAAGTACCTGACATCAGACGGTGAAATTCCCTTTGATCTGCGAAAAAGATAACGCTTTTTAAAAGAAAATACAATGCTTTTCATAAAACACATTCCTCTCATTGGTTGTCCGTTAAAATATATGAGGAATGTATTCATTTTATGTTAAGGCAGAATTATTTGCCAAGTTCCTCTGCCCTCTTTGTACAAGCATCCATACCGTCAAGAACAGCCTCATAAAAACCGTGTTCTTTAAGCTTGTCCATTGCGGCAATTGTTGTTCCGCCTTTTGAGCAAACTCTGTCTATGAGTGTTTCAACAGGCTCACCGCTGTCACGGAGCATTGCGGCTGAACCCTCAAGAGTTGCACAAACAAGGTTCATAGCCTTGTCATAGTCGATTCCGCAGTTCTTTGCATAGTCAGCCATAGCCTTTGCAAAAAGATAAATATAAGCCGGGCTGCTGCCGTTCACTGCGATAATTTCATTCATATGGCTTTCGTCAATATACTCACAAACACCGCTGCCCGCAAACATATTGTAAATGATTGTCTTGTCATCATCGCTGATATTCTCAGACGGACAAAGGGCTGTTGCACCCTTTTTGAGCAAGAGAGGTGTATTAGGCATTACTCTTACAACAGGGCAATCACACTCAAGACCTTTTCTTACATACGCAATTGAAATGCCTGCGGCAATTGATACTACGGTTTTGTCTGTTGTAATGCTGTTTTTGAGGGATTCAAGAACTTCGGGATAATTCTGTGGCTTAACTGCAAGAACAATAATTGAGCTGTTCTTTGCAATTTCATCGGCAGATGTCATTACATTTGCACCCATATTTTTCATAGCGGCACACTTATCTTCGCTTACATCAAAAACATTGATAAAATCAGCCTTGCCGTCATTTTGTGCCATAAGTCCTTTTATAATGGCTGTTGCCATATTGCCTGCACCTATGAAACCTATCTTTTTCATTTTAAGACCTTCTTTGCAAAAATTAATATCAGATATAGAAACTCGGATTTGAGTAACATGAGAAATGGAAGTTGTGGTAATTGTACTGACCGTCACGGTTATAATCGCCATAGAGGAAAGTTTCTACCTCATCAACTCGTCTGTACAAAAGTCCCCAGTAGCAAGAGCCTGCCGCATGGTGATACTGCAAAAGTGCGTTAATGAGATTCTGCTTATTTACATTATTCAAATCTCTTGAACCGCCCGAAACAGAAACATAGTCCTTGTGGATATATCCTGTTGTGCCGTTTGATAGCTTAACTTTATACCAGTTTGAGTTATAAAGCTTGCCGTCAACAAATGTAAGCTTTGTTCCGCTACTCATACGGGTAACAACGGAATAGTTAGTTCCTGCGCCGCTTCTGAGGTTTACATCAGAACCGCTCACAGTACCCGATGCGCCCGCCTTAATTGTTCCGCTTGAACCTGTGTTCAAGAGAACCGACTGGAGTTCGGAGTCATTATAGAACACACCGCTACCTACATTATACGCAAAACAAACGAGTGCATCAAACTGTCGCTGATTGAACTTTATGCCGTTATTTACAAGGTAGGAGTTTGTGGTGGTTGTATATCCGCCCTTGTTTACAGTCTGGCAGAGATAAGCATAAGCCTCATTTGAAGTTATGTTATTGTAGAACTGTTCGCCTGAGATTACAACCTTGCCGTAACCGAGTGTAGGATCGGTTGTAATGCTGTCTGCTGTGACTTTTGAAAGGAATCCCTCATAGTTTGCAATAAGCTTGATTACCTCATCACTTGCTCTGCGTTCGGCACAAGCTGTTGTGGTTTTGTCGGTCGTTGAAGTTACGAAAACTTCGCCTTCACCGCCGCCGGCTGTGGTGTAATACTGTGATTCGGTTTTGAATTTAGAGTACGCTTTTACAGACCATTTGCCTGATTTTGAAAGCTTTTGTTTACCTGTCCATATGTAAGAATTGCCGTCTTTAACCTTGCTTGTTGCGGTTACCTTGTAAGAGGTTGAGCCGTTTGTAACTACAAAATACACACCTACTCTGTCTGTGTCGGTAATAGCCTTAAAGCTGACCGATGAATTAAGCGGAGCGGAGTTTGGTGACGCATAGCAGAAACGCACGCTTTCCCTCGGCATAACATGGATAAGACAAGTTGCCGCACCGTATGATGTTGAGGCTGTGATTGTTACATAGCCTTTACCCACCGTGTCAACGACACCGTTCTTGACTGTGGCAATTTTAGTATTTGAACTTGACCATGTAACACCGCTTGTGCTTGATTTCAAAAGCATTGACTTCTGCCACGGGAGATTTACATTGCTGTTTGAAATATTAACCGATGAGCCTGATTTTACTGTAATTTTGCAAGTTGCAGAATGTGAACCGCTTTTCGCAGTAATTGTTGCAGAACCTACACTCTTGGCAGTTACAACACCACGAGAGTCAACAGTAGCAACGCTTGTGTTTGAACTTGACCACGAAACGCTTCCCGACGCTGTCGCAGTAATTGCAAATCTGTTACCTGTGAAAATTGACTTGCTCGATACGGAAAGTTTAACAGATGAATCTGTTGACGGTTTTGTGGTTGTCGGCTGTGTTGCAGGCTGAGTAGTAGGTTGGGTTGAACTGTCTTTTGCAACATAGTCCTTTTTTACATAGCCTGTTTTTGAATTTGATGTAAGCTTGATATTATACCAATCATTGTTATAAAGCTTTGTGCTTACAAAAGTAAACTTTGTATTCAATCGCATACACTCAACAACAGAATAATTTGTGCCTGCTCCACTTCTGAGATTTACATAATCATCTGTTACATGACCGCTTACGGTTGATGCTGATGTAGTCGGTTGAGTTGTGGGTGTGGTTGCCTTAGTTGTAGGCTGTGTTGAACTATCCATTTTTACATAGTCTTTTTTTATGTAACCTGTTTTTGAATTTGAAGTAACCTTAACCTTATACCAAGCCGAATTGTAGAGTGAAGTGCTTACAAAAGTAATCTTAGTATTCTTTCTCAGACAATCAACTACAGAATAATTTGTACCCGCTCCGCTTCTGAGATTTACATAATCGTCAGAAACATAGCCTGTTACGCTTGAAGTAGTTGTTGAAGAACTTACGGCAACATATTCCTTTGTAACATAGCCTGTCTTTGAATTTGATGTAAGCTTGATTTTGTACCACTTTGAGTTATACAGCTTGCCGTCAACAAAAGTAAATTTTGTGTTCTTAGACATACAAGTGATAACCGAATAATTCGTGCCTGCACCGCTCCTCAGATTTACATCGGATGCGTTTATATAGCCTGATGCGCCTGCAGATACGCTTGCAGAAACCTCCTCGGTTGATTGAGCCGCATTAGCCGAAAATGCGGTTATTGCAACAGCACCTACCGATACTGCCATAAGAACCACGAGGACTATGCAGACTATGCGTACAAACAGTTTTTGTCTTTTCATTTGAGTCCACCTTCTCAAAACTTCTCAAAATTATAATTACTTATGAAAATTTCCGAATATTTTTCCCCTTAATCTGCGGACATACTGCATAACAAATACGGTAATCGCATAATCATAGAGCAAAAAGAAAATATTTCCGGCAATCAAAAATGCCCACGGAACATAGAAACCGAAAACGGTAAATTCATCTGTCGGAATTGACAACAGCCATGTTGCGACAAAGAACGAACCAATGGCGGCGGCATTAAATACCGCAAATTTGAGTATGTATTGAATTGCCCTGTTTTTGATTTTAAATTCAAAAGCACCTTTTAAAATGGGATAATAGCCGAAAAGTGCAATGAAATATATGACAGCCTCTTTGTCGCCTGCAAGGAGCGTTGAAAGCACGGCAGTTACGCAAAATACACCGATTGCCCAGCCGTAACCGTATTCAACAACTATACAGGAAATGAGAATTCCCGCAAGACATGGCAAAGCGTATGTTCCGATTGGAACAAGAGATGTCATCATCATAAAAACGAGTGAAAGCGCCGCAATAATTCCGCAAACCGCAATACGCATTGTACCCTTTTTGATACCGTTATTTTTCATATTAACATCCCATTCTGCAACAATCGCACAAGCAGTTTGCACACATTATTCCCGCACATACATCGCAGAAAGACGAGCCTGTTGCGTTAGGGTTTGTCTGAGTGTAACCGCCGTAGTTGTATGCTCTCTGGCTCTGCATATTGTTAAGAGCGGCACGATATTCCGTGTTATTAGGATCCATATTGCACGCAGTT
>CACXYD010000049.1 GCA_902771755.1 uncultured Ruminococcus sp.
TAAAAGTGATATATTCAATCTTGGCAACGGTGTAGGTTTTTCTGTTCGTGAGGTTATTGAAAAGGCAAAAGAGGTTACACAGAAAGATATTAAGGTTGTTGAAGAAAGCAGACGAAGCGGCGATCCTGCTGTGTTGATTGCGTCCAGCGATAAGGCGAAAGCCGTACTTGGCTGGAAACCTGAGTATGATGATCTGGGAACAATTATTAAAACAGCGTGGAAATGGAATTCAACACATCCCAACGGCTACAGTAAGTGAGGCGGTATTTATGAAGAACAGCGTTTACGGCTTAATATTAAGACTTGTTTCATACGGAATCAATACAGGCCTTATTGAAAAAGAGGATATAATCTACACGCAAAACAGGCTTTTGTCGTTGTTCCATATGGATGAACCAGATGATAGTTGCACCTGCCTTACAGCAGATAACGAGGATACTCTTGAAGAAATTCTGTCGGGACTTCTTGATTGCGCATATGAAAAAGGAATTATTCCCGAAAATACAGTAACATATCGTGACTTGTTTGATGTGAAACTTATGAGTTCACTTGTTAAGCAACCGTCAGAAGTAATAAGAGAATTTTGGCAGAATTATAGCTTTTCTCCTAAACTTGCAACCGATAGCTACTATAAATTCAGCTGCGATACCGATTATATAAGAAGATATCGTATTAAAAAAGACTTAAAGTGGAAAACCTCAACCGAATACGGTGATATTGATATCACGGTAAATCTTTCAAAGCCTGAAAAAGATCCGAAAGCTATTGCGGCGGCAAAACTTCAAAAACAGTCGGGTTATCCGAAATGTTTGCTTTGTAAGGAAAATGAAGGATATGCCGGAAGAGTAAATCATCCTGCAAGAGATAACCACAGAATTATTCCGCTCACAATTGACGGAGAAAATTGGTTTATGCAATATTCTCCGTATGTTTATTACAATGAACATTGTATTGTATTTAACGGTGAGCATACCCCAATGGTAATCAATGATTCCACATTCAGAAAACTGTTTGATTTTATTTCACAGTTTCCGCATTATATAATCGGTTCGAATGCTGATTTGCCGATTGTGGGCGGTTCAATACTTACACATGAACATTTTCAGGGCGGCAGATACAGTTTTGCACTTAACAGGGCAGAGGTTGAAAGAAAGTTTATTGTTAACGGCTTTGATGATGTGGAATGCGGAGTTGTAAAGTGGCCTATGTCGGTTATAAGATTGACAGGTGAAAACAAGGATAGCATTATTTCATTATCTTCTCATATCCTCAAGAGTTGGAGAGCGTACACAGATGCGGATGTTGGTATTTTTGCCGAAACAGATGGCGAAATTCACAACACTATTACTCCGATTGCTTTTACAAAGAATGGAAAATTTGTTATTGACCTCGTTCTCAGAAACAATATTACAAGCGAAGAACATCCTCTGGGAGTATTTCATCCCCATGCAAATTTACATCATATAAAAAAAGAAAATATCGGCCTTATTGAAGTTATGGGACTTGCAGTATTGCCATCAAGGCTTAAAGGTGAAATGATTCTTTTAAAGGATGCTATTCTTAATCACAAGGATGTAAGTGAAATTTCTACAATCAGCAAACATTCCAATTGGGTAAATGAATTTATTTCACAGTATGATGAAATCAATGAAAATAATATTGATTCAATAATTCAAAATGAGATAGGAAAGGTGTTTCTTAATGTTCTTTTGGATGCAGGTGTATTCAAAAGAACTCCGGAAGGACAAAAGGCTTTTGATAAATTTATAAAGACGCTGTAGTAAAGGAAGTGCTAAAATGTCAAAGGTAAGGGTAGTGAATTTTGAACCTACATCCAAAGGTGAAAACACTCATCTTTATACAATAGAAAATAACAGCGGAGCAAGCGTGACATTATGTGATTTAGGCGCAAGTGTCGTTTCGATAAAAGTTCCCGACAAAAACGGTAGTATTAGAGATGTAGTTCTCGGCTATGAGCACATTGACGGTTATGAATTTGACGGAACTTACTTCGGTGCTACTGTCGGAAGATGTTGCGGAAGAATTGCATACGGCAAGTTTACTCTTAACGGAGAAGATTATCAGCTCTCTGTTAACAATGGGAGTAACCATCTACACGGCGGATTTAACAGCTTTAGCCGCAAAGTGTGGCTTGCGGTAGTTGATGATAAAGTTCCAAATACAGTTCTATTTATGCTTGATAGTCCCGACGGTGATGAGGGCTATCCCGGAAATATGAAAGTCTTTGTACGCTACACCTTTGATGATGAAAATGTACTTACGATAAAATGGTCGGCAGTTTCCGACAAAGACACAATATGTAATCTGACCAATCATTCATATTTCAATCTTAACGGACACAAAAGCGGTAAAGTTACAGAAAATCACAAGCTGAAAATAAATGCAAATTCTTTCATACCGATAAATTCAAATCTTACTCCCACAGGAGAGATAACTCCCGTTAAGAATACTTCGTTTGATTTTACTGAACCAAAGTTAATTGGAAATGGTATTGACAGAAAAAACGAGCAGGTTTGTTTTGCAAACGGTATTGATCATATGTTTGTGCTGAATCATTCTGATAAAGAATTTGTGCTTGCAGCCGAAGCTGAGGGCATTGATAGCGGAATTACATTAAAATGCTATACTTCTCAGAAAGGTGTTCATGTATATACAGCAAATTATGTCGATGTTTTCTCCAATATGGGAAAGGATTCAGCAACATACGGAGAAAATTCAGCATTTTGTCTTGAAACCCAAGGCTTTCCCGATGCTGTAAATCACAAGACTTTTCCTACGACAATATTAAAAGCAAACGAAAACTATACACAAACTACAAAATATATTTTTGGTATAAACAAATAAAATAAGCTAATTTCTAACTCCTTTAAAAAATAAAATCTCTCTAAAATCAAGGACCACCTATTTTTCTTGGGTGGTCCTTGATTTTTTGATCTATGAGAATGTTTCATGTTTTACAGTATTACACCATCTTAAACATATTATGTTTTAGCGGTTGTGTGTCGAGTTTTTTAACTTCTTTTCGTGCTTGTCCCGGTTCTTCGAGCATCTTCGGTTTTTTGTAATTTAATTAGAAACAACTTTGCATTGAGAGTTTTGATTTCACCGATTTTGCAACCGCCAAATTTATTTATTCCGATTCTTGGCTTTACATATGTGAGCCTTCTGTCGGAGGAGAGAGTGATGAATAGAAATCCGCGTAGCATCTTTGACAGCTTCAATGAAAATAAATTTAAATATTTTATCATCTAAATTCATTTTATCGTACTTCTTTTTCTGAGTTGCCTTTATATATGTTCAATCGGAATTTGGATTTCATTGATTTTTTCGGCATCAATGTTTGTGATATTTTCGTCAATTACGCATATTTGGAGCGCATCGCCGATTATTTTGTAATGATTCTGTTCAATATAATCTACGAGCTTTGTCATAGAATCGGCCCGTTCAAAGGTTGTGCCGTTATATCTTATGGTTGCGTACAGTCCCTTTGGAAATGTCAACTTTTCAAAGGGTTCGGCATCGTCCTTTTCAATATCAAAAATCACACAGTAGTAGTGTGAGTTGAATTTTCTCTTGAGAATATCTTCTTTTGGTATAAAAATTGCATATGAGTTGCTTACAAACAAACTTTTGCGATACTTTTCAATGATTCTCGCAGATTCGGTTTTAATTTCTCCGTAATCCTTACAGTTTATGCGTGTGCCGTAACCAACTCGCTTTTCAACATCCTTTATAATAACTTCATTGTTTGAGTTGTTATTCATAACATCTTCAAGTGTTGAAAGTTTTTCCGAAAGATAGCTTTTTAACTGTATGAGTTCGGCAATTTTTCGGTCAATATCTGCATATTGCTTGCTTAACAACATATATGAACTGAAAAATGTTTTGTTTTCAAGGTGATGTTTAATCTCTTTAAGCGATACCCCGAGTGTCTGCAATGTTTGAATTACTCCGATTTCTTCAAATTCTTTAAGAGTATAGTATCGGTATCCTGTTTTGGGATCGATATCGGTGGGCTTGAACAGGTTAATTTTATCATAATAACGCAGAGTATCCGTGCTGACTCCTGTCATTTTAGCAAATTCACTTATAGTGTATATTTCTCTGTTTATTTCATCGGACTTTTTAATCATTTTAATCCCTCTTTTATTATTGAAGTAACACTAATGTTGTGAATTCATTGTAACACAAGATTTGACGGATTACAAGATTTAATTGTGCAAAAACAAAAAATAACATACATAATTATGCTGATTATCTTCTAATAAATGAAATTTTTTAAAAGAAATTATGCAAAGATACAAAAAATAAAAATACTATTGACATTGGAGTAACACAAATGATTATAGTATTCGTATAAAATAAAATAAACCGCAGGAGAAATTACGGCGGAACCCGTGCAGGGTACTTTACAACGAGGTAAAGATGTTGTAGGGTACTCTGCTTTTTTATTATTCGAGGTGATGGTTATGGACAGAATTTTAGAAAATTATAACTGTGTTGTAACAGGCGGTTCAAGGGGCATAGGCAAAGCAATTGCCAAAGCCTTTGCTGTTCAGGGAGCAAATGTTGTTATTACATATGTAAGCAATAAGACTTCTGCAGAACAGACGGTGAAGGAACTTGAACAATACGGCACAAAGGTGTTTGCATTCAAATCTGACGCAGGTAACGAAAACGATGTAAGAAATCTTGCAGAATTTGTCAAGGAAAAGTTTACATATATAAATGTGCTTGTAAACAATGCAGGAACGGTTGGTCGGGAATGTCCGACAAAAGACCTTCCTGTTGAAGAATGGGACAAGGTTATCAACACTGACCTGAGAGGTGTGTTCTTGAATACAAAATACTTTATTCCTCTCTTTGATGAAAATTCAACAGGAAAGATAATCAACATCTCATCCGAACTTTCAAAAAAGGGAAGAGCAAATTATCTTCACTACACAGCCGCAAAAGGAGCGGTAAATTCAATGACAAGGTCACTTGCTCTTGAACTTGCACCGCATATTCTGGTTAACACGCTTGCTCCCGGTCCTATTGAAACAGATATGATTCTCAAGGATATGGAAGCCGAGTGGGTTGAAAAGGAAAAACAAATTCCGCTTAAAAAGCTTGGTACGGTCGAAGATATTTCGGCAACGGCGGTACTTCTCGCAAGTACATACGGAGAATTTTACTGCGGACAGTTTATCAGCCCGAACGGCGGCGCTGTATTCAATTGATAAAATGATTTAAGGAGAGATTATTATGAAAAAGAAAATATTATGTGCGTTCCTCGCACTCGCAATGACAGCAACATTATTTGCAGGTTGTTCGGGAAATTCCGAGTCGTCTTCATCATCAGCCGCAACAAAGGACAGCACCTCATCAGATAAAACTCTTAAGGTTGCCGTGTTTGATATGCCGACACTTTACCTTATGCAGACTTTTAACGATATGGGTTACTACAAGGACAACGGCGCTAATGTTGAGTTTACATATTTTCCTGTTTACTCAGACGCTATTTCAGCTTACAACACAGGCAATGCCGATGTAATTATCTATGCGGTTGCAGAGGCTGTAACACCTGTTGTAAACGGAATCGACAGCAAGGTAATCGGTGTTATTGACACCTCAAACGGACTTGACGGTATTGCCGCTACAAACGATATCAAGTCAGTAAAAGACCTCAAAGGCAAGACAGTTGCAACCGAAATCGGTACAGTTGACCATATGATGCTCCAAAAGGCCCTTGAAAAGAACGGACTTTCGGAGGATGATGTAAACCTTGTAAATATGAGTGCAGGCGATGCCGCAGCAGCTATGACAGGCGGCTCGATTGATGCGGTAAGTACATGGGAACCGCAGTTGAGTACAGCGGCTAAGTCAGGTCACATTATTTATTCTACAAAGGAAGATCCAAACCTTATTGCTGATGTATTCCTCATTCATTCGGAAAAGCTTGACGAACAGTATGATAACGCAAAGGCTTTTGTAAAGACATGGTATGAGTCAATGGAAAAATACAAGGCGGATCCGTCAAAATATGCCGCACAGGCCGCAAAGAAGGGCGATCTTTCGGAAGATGAATTCTATCAGCTTATGGATGTTACAAATCTTGTTTCACTCAAAGACAATAAGGTAAAGTTCACAGAAGGTGAGGATGACTATAAGTACCTCAATGTTCTTGTAAAGACAGTCGGCAGCTTCCTTTATGACGGCGGACTTATCACAACAAAACTCACAGATGATATGGTTACAAATATGCTCGATCCGAGAATTGTAAACGATCTTCTTTCAGAATAACGAGCAAAAATTACCTCAGGAGATGTTTTTATGCAGAGAAAAGTTTTATTACGAAGACCGATGAAGCGTGTCAACTACGCAATAATCGCAATAATCGCTTTTGCACTTGTACTTGGTTTGTGGACATTTGCAAGTCAGTCGGGTGCCGTAAACAGTACATTTCTTCCGTCACCGACAGAGGTTGTTTCAAAATTCTTTGCAAGCATCAATGACGGAAGTCTTGGAGAAAACACAGCAATAAGTATTTACAGAATCACAATGGGATTTTTGCTTGCAACAGTCCTTGGTGTTCCGATTGGAATTCTCTGTTCCTGTTTCAGAACAATGTCGGCTTTGTGTGCTCCGCTGTGTCAGTTCATCAGATATATGCCCGTTCCTGCATTTGTACCGCTTTTGATGGTGTGGATGGGAATAGGTGAATTTTCAAAAATTATGATTGTATTCATCGGTACATTTTTCCAGATGGTGCTTATGATTATTGATGATGCAAATTCCGTTTCCGATGATTTGCTCGCCGCAGGTTACACACTCGGTGCAAGCAATACGGTAACTATTTTCAAAGTGCTTATTCCCGCAATGGCTCCTAAAATGATGCAGACTTTGCGTATGATGATTGGCTGGGCATGGACATATCTTGTTGTTGCAGAGCTTGTTGCCGCAAACACAGGTCTTGGTTACAGTATTCTTAAAGCACAGAGATTCTTAAAAACAGACGCAATCTTTATGGGAATTCTCGTAATCGGTTTGCTTGGTCTTATTACAGACTGTTTGTTCAATATTCTTATAAAGAAATTATTCCCATGGGAAGAGGGTGGCAAGAATGGATAAAAACCCTATGGATTTAAAAATTGCCGTAAAAGGAATTGATAAGGTATACAATGACGGCAAAAAGAGCGCTTTTAAAGCGATTGACAATGTTTCGCTCAATGTCTATAAAAATGAATTTGTATGTATCGTCGGACCGTCAGGTTGCGGAAAATCGACAATGCTCCGTATGATGGCAGGACTTGATTTCCCGACAAAGGGTATTATTACAATTGACGGTAAAAAGATTATCGGCCCCGGTGATGACAGAGGAATGGTTTTCCAGACTTACACATTGTTTCCGTGGCTGAGGGTTGAAGATAATATTAAATTCGGTCTGAAATTACAGAAATTCACCAAGGCTGAGCAGGAGGAGATTACATATAAATACCTTCGTATAATCGGTCTTGAAAAGTTCGCAAAATGTTATCCAAAAGAGCTTTCAGGCGGTATGAAACAGCGTGTCGCAATTGCAAGAGCGCTCGCAAATAATCCTGAAGTTCTTCTTATGGACGAACCTTTCGGTGCATTGGATTTGTTTACAAAGTCACAAATGCAGCTTCTTATGCGTGACATCTGGCAGAAAGAAAAGACAACGGTTATTTTCATTACTCACGATATTGAGGAGGCAGTTTTTCTCGGAACAAAGGTGTATGTTATGACTCCGAGTCCGGGCAGAATCCATGCTGAGATTGACATTGACCTTCCCGAAAACCGTGACCTTGACTTAAAGGATACACCCGAATTTATAAAAATCAGGAGAAGTATCAACGAAATGCTTCATCCCGACAGCAATAAACTGAAATAAGAAAAGAGGAAAAGTTATGAAAAAGTTCTTATCAATATTACTTGCGTTGTGTATGTGTACGGTTTTGTTCGTTGGCTGTTCAGGAAAATCTTCCGAGTCAAAGACAAGCACCTCGGATTCATCGGCAGAACCCATAAAGCTTGCCGTTTATCCGTTGCCGTCACCGTATTTTGAATATGCAATGGAATCACTCGAACTTTTTACAAAGAACAACGCAAATGTTGAACTTGTTGAGTTTGCTCAGTACAGCGATGTTATTCAGGCTCTTGATTCAGGCAGCGTAGATGCCTCAATTATGGGTATTACAGAGGCGGTAACTCCGATTGCAAACGGACTTGACCTTGATATCGTACTTATGACAGACTATTCGGCAGGTATGGACGGTATTGTTGCCGCACCGGGAATTAACTCAGTCAAAGACCTCAAAGGCAAGACAATTGCCACTAATATCGGTACTATGAACCATATGCTTTTGCTCACAGCACTTGAGCAGGCAGGACTCTCGGAATCTGATGTGAATATCACAAATATGTCAGAGGGCGATGCGACAGCAGCACTTGTAGGAGGTTCAATTGATGCGGCATCAATTTTTGATCCTCAGATGAGCAAAGCGGCAAAGGAAAGCGGAGGCAAGGTCATCTTTTCTTCGAAAGACCTTCCCGGCGAACTTTCTGATGTTCTCATTATTAAGGACAGCATTGTAAAAGACAGAGCCGATGAAGTACAGGGCATTGTTGATGCGTGGTATCAGGTACAGGATAAATACAATAAGGATTCTGACTCGGTTGTTGACCTTATTTCTCCTAAGGCAGAGCTTACAAACGATGAATTCTATTCGTTACTTGACGGTATTGATATTGCAACAAAGGATTATAACAAAGAAGTTTTTGCAAATAACGGCGAGAAGATGACATCACTTGTTACCAAGGTTGCAAATTTCCTTAAGGATGCGGATTGCATAGAGTCAGTTCCGGGTGAGGATAAGATAAAAGCGTCAATCGTATCAACCTTTGTTGAGGCAGAGTCAAAATGATGAATGCACTTATACTTTCCGACAACAAAGATTTTAAAGCAACTCTCAAAGAAAAGCTTACAAACTATCACACATTGATTTCGGAATATGAAAATAAAGAAATCAGCTTTCTGACTGTCGATTTGACCGGGTTTGCTCGTGTTGATTTTAAAAGCTGGAAAAGTGCCAAAGAGCATATAGTTGATTTTCTCTTTGATAAACTGAAAAACTTTTTACCTGTTATCAAAAGTCAGGAGTGGGGATCAATTGTAGTCCTCCTGCCCGACAGTGAAAATATATTTTTAAGCATCGCCGTGTCGGCTGCAGAAGGAATGCTCAAGAGCATTGCATGTGAGCTGGCACCCGAAAATGTAATTTTGAATGTGCTTAAAATTAAAGGCTCCGATCCCAAGAAAACCGCTGAATTGGCAAAATTTTTCTCAGACAGCAGAGCATATCTGACAGCACAGGTTTTGTGTGCAGATTTAACAAGACTTCCCGATAAACTAAACATACAAACTGTGTCCGATCCCGTTGCCTTTGTTACGGGCAGCGGGCAGGGCATAGGACTTGCAATTTCAAGGGAACTTTCAAATCTCGGATACAGGGTATGTGCCAATGATATAAAATTCAGCGATGAGGTTCTGTCGGAGATTGAGGAGAAGAACTGGCTAAATGCCTATGGTGATATTTCGATAAAAGAAAATACAGATGATATGATAAGCAATATCTGCAACAGATACGGCAGATTTGATGTTCTTGTTGCAAATGCCGCATATATGAATATGACTCCGTTTGCGGATGTTGACATAAACGATTTTGAAAAACACCTTTCGGTCAATGTTGAGGGACATCTCAATATTCTGCAACGGGCTGTTGAAATAATGAAAAAACAACGCTACGGCAGAATCATTCTGTTTTCTTCAATGTTCGGTGTTGATGGCTGGAAAAATGCCTCAGCATATTCGGCAACTAAGAGGGCAATGATAGGTGCTTGTAAAGCACTTTCAAAGAAACTTGAAAAATACAATATTTCGGTTTGTGCAATTGCTCCGGGCATTATTGATACACCGCAACTACAGGCTGATGCAGATGACCTGGGTGTTACAAGAGAAGAAATGATAAAAATTTATGAAAAGGATATTCCTCTCGGAAGGGCAGGAAAACCGGAAGATGTTGCATATCTTGCAGGTTTTCTTGCAGGAGAAAACGCTCTTGCACTAAGCGGAAGCGTTATTCAGACAAACGGAGGAGAAAGCCGTTCAAACCTTTAAACGGCAAATAATTCACAGGGAGATAATAGTTATGGCAGTAAAAACTTTGCTGAAAAATGCAGTAATTCTGACCTTGAATGAAAAAGACGAAATCTTAAAAAATACCGATATTCTTATAGAAGATGATGAAATTAAAAAGATTGAAAAAAACATTCAGCCGACAGCGGATGAGAATGTTATTGATTGTACAGACCTTTTGCTTACACCCGGCTTTGTGAATGCACATCTTCATTCCGATGAAAATATGTTCAAGGGTAAATATGACAATATGCCCCTTGAATTGTGGATGCTTTATTCGTATCCTCCCACAGCGGAGTACGGGAACTTTTCTGAAAGACTTGT
>CACXYD010000050.1 GCA_902771755.1 uncultured Ruminococcus sp.
GCAGAAGGTGCCGCCAAGGCTTTGGGAGCGGATCTCTATGAAGTTCGTCCTGCCAAGCCTTACACCAGCGAGGACTTGAACTACAATGACGACAACAGCAGAGTTTCAAGAGAACACAATAACCCCGATTTGCAGAATGTTGAACTTACTTCAACATCAGTACCGAATTGGGACAGCTACGATACCGTATTTGTAGGCTATCCGATTTGGTGGGGAGATGCGGCATGGCCTGTAAGTTCATTTGTCAAGGCTAACAATTTTGACGGTAAAACAGTTATTCCGTTCTGCACTTCCGCAAGTTCCGACATCGGCGACAGTGGCAAAAATCTTGCCGACCTTGCAAAAACAGGCGATTGGCAGACAGGCAGAAGATTTTCCTCAAGCGCAGACACTTCCGAAGTGAAAGCGTGGGTAACAGAATTCGGACTTTAATTTATTTGAATTTATTTTAGATTAAAAGGAGATAATATTATGAAAATCGCAGACAAGAACGAATTTGAAAAGCAGAATGTATTCGGCACAGGCACTCCCAACACAGCCTATGCAAAGTATTTTATCGGTGAGTCATACCTCAATCCGCTCACAAAGCCCGAGGACGGACTTCACCTTTCAAATGTAACATTTGAACCGGGTTGCCGTAACAACTGGCACATTCACCACGCAAAGAGCGGCGGCGGTCAGCTTCTCATCTGCACAGCAGGCGAGGGTTGGTATCAGGAAGAGGGCAAAGAGCCTGTAAGCCTTACACCGGGTAAGGTAATCGTAATTCCTGCCGAGGTTAAGCATTGGCACGGTGCTAAAAAGGACAGCTGGTTCTCACACATCGCAACCGAAATGCCTGGCGAAGAATGTTCAAACGAGTGGTGTGAACCCGTAACCGATGAAGAGTATAACAAGCTCGGTTAATCGAAAGGCAGTTTCCGAATATGAAAAAAGTTATCGTTTATTATTCGTATCGTGGCAACACAAAAAGCATTGCCGAAATGATTCAGAAAAGCACGGGTGCTGACATTGCAAGAATTGAAACAGTAGTTCCGTATGACGGCGACTATAACTCGGTTGTAGATCAAGGTCAAGATGAAGTGAACAGCGGATATTGTCCCGAAATAAAACCGCTGGACATTGATCTTAGCAAGTATGACGAGGTAATTCTCGGCACACCTGTTTGGTGGTACACTTTTGCACCTGCAATGCACACATTTCTCAAAGAAAATGACCTTTCGGGCAAGACGGTATATCCGTTTGCAACCAACGGCGGTTGGATTGGTCATACGTTCAAAGATTTCGCAAATGCCTGCAGTACAGCCGATGTAAAGCAGGGAATGAATATCCGTTTTGACGAATCGGTTCTGCGTACACCAAAACCTGAAATTCAAAAATGGATTGATTCAATTAAATAAGCCTTTCTGTAATGCGGTTCTATCGCAAAATAAAAAAACTGTACAGCCGATTATGGTTGTACAGTTTTTGTTTATATACTATGTTTGCCCGACCTAACATCATACGAATTGTACAATTTCAGCCGTAGGGGCGTTCATCGGACGCCCACTTTGATGTATTTATATGTTTTACTTGAATGTATTGATTTGTAGAAAACTGTGTATTCATTTGTAGCGGCGACTGTTAGAATCACCCGATAAATCCCTGAACGAACACAATAACAATCAGCACAGGAAGTGCGTATTTAAGGTACGGTTTCAGCACTCTTGAAAGTTTAAGACCTTTACCCGTGTTACATTCTTCAAAGTAATTGTCAAAGCCCCAGCCGAATTTTGTTGTGCAGAACAGGAGATAAACCATTGCACCAATCGGAAGAAGAAGGTTGCTGACAACGAAGTCCTCAAGGTCAAGCACACCTTTGCCGAGAATGTTGAAATCGCTCCAAATGTTGAATCCGAAAATACACGGCAGACACGCAAAGAACATAATAATTCCGTTGATGATTGATGCCTTTGTTCTGCTGATGCCGAATGTGTCGGTAAGAAAAGCAACAAGGTTTTCAAACACGGCAATAACCGTTGAAAAGCTTGCAAAAGTCATAAACAGGAAGAAAAGTGTACCCCAAATCTGACCGCCAGGCATATTTACAAAAACATTCGGAAGTGTCACAAATATGAGGGCAGGACCTTGGTCGGGCTGAACACTAAATGAGAAACAAGCAGGGAAGATGATAAGTCCGGCAACAATTGCGACAAATGTGTCCAATGCGCAAATCTGAACAGCCTCGCCGTAAAGTGTGCGGTCTTTTGTCATGTAACTGCCGAAAATTTCCATTGATGCGATTCCGAGTCCGAGTGTGAAGAATGCCTGACTCATTGCAGATGTGATTACCTTGCCAAGACCTACATCCTTAACCTTTCCAAAGTCGGGAACAAGGTAAAAGCTCAAGCCTTCTCCCGCATTTGAGAGCATCATGCTGTTGATTGCAAGAATGATAATCAGCGCAAGCAACGCAACCATCATAACTTTGCTGACCTTTTCAATGCCCTTTTGAAGTCCACGACTGCACACAAAAAATCCGAACACAACGATTATCGCAAGCCATATAATCATCTCAGCAGGCGATGCCATAAGGTCGTTAAATACTCCCGAAACCTGTTCGGAACTCATTCCGCTTTGGAATGTGCCTGTTGCAAATTTGTAGAAGTAATCTAACATCCAACCCGAAACAGGTGTGTAGAACATCATCAAAAGGTAACAGCCTATCATACACAGCCAACCGTGAATGTGCCATTTGCTTTTTGGTTTCTCAAGTGTTTTATAGCTTAATACGGCACTTTTTCTGCTTGCTCTGCCGACTGCAAGTTCCATTGTCAGAACGGGGATTCCCATAAGTACAAGAAAGGCAAGATAAAAAAGCACGAACAATCCGCCGCCGTTTTCGCCCGTAATATACGGGAAACGCCATACATTGCCTATGCCAATCGCACAGCCTGCACTTACAAGGAGAAAACCTGTTCTTGACTTAAAATTTTCTCTTTGCATAAATATTCTCCTTAAAAATACTACCTTTCATTATACATACTTTTTACCGATATTGTCAAGGAAAACACCTTTTACTTATGCAATTTGACAGCTACCGAAAAGACTTGTATACTTTTATTGAAATATTAAGCCTTGTTTAAGGTTTTGAATATAGAATAAAGAAAATGAAAAAATTCGGGAGGTTATTATATGCGACTTTTGCTTGCTGAGGACGAAAAGGAGCTTTCAAAGGCTCTTACGGCAATTTTAAAACACAACGGATATTCGGTTGATGCTGTTTACAACGGAAAAGATGCGCTTGATTATCTTCTCGGCGGTGACTATGATTGTGCAATTCTCGACATAATGATGCCGTTGCTTGACGGAATTTCCGTGTTGAAAGAAATCCGTCACGAAGGACTTGACTTGCCCGTTGTTATGCTTACGGCAAAAAGTGAAATTGACGATAAGGTTCTTGGACTCGACAGCGGTGCTGACGATTATGTCACAAAGCCGTTTGTTGCAAAAGAACTCATTGCACGAATAAGAGCCGTCAAACGCAGAAAATCAGAAACCAAATCGCCTAATCTCACATTTGAAAATATAACCCTCAACCGCTCAACTTGTGAGCTTTCCTCCGATAAGGCGAGCATCCGACTTGCCAACAAGGAATATCAGATGCTTGAAATGTTCATGTCGAATCCGAGGCAGATTATTTCGCCCGACAGATTCATGGAGAAAATCTGGGGATTCGATTCCGATACCGAACAGAATGTTGTGTGGGTTTACATCTCATACCTTCGCAAAAAACTTGCCAAAGTAGGCGCAAATGTTCAGATAAAGGCGGCAAGAAATATGGGCTATTCTCTGGAGGCTAAAAATGATTAAATCTCTGAGAAGAAAGTTCATAGCAATTGCAATGTGTTCACTCATCGGTGTACTTGTGCTGATAGTCGGATTCATCAATACATTCAGCTATATAGATGTTGTCAACAAAGCCGACAACCGACTTTCGCTCATTGCGGGTAATAACGGAACTTTCCCCAAAAATGACCAACCGCCCAAAGATGACGGTATGAGGGGCGGAGAGAAGATGTCGCCCGAAGCACCGTTTGAAACCCGATATTTCACGGTCATAATCAGCGAAAGCGGAGCGGTTTCAACAGTTGATACAGGCAAAATTGCCGCCATATCAACATCCGAGGCATCCGAGTATGCAACAAACCTATATGCCCAAAATTCCGACAGCGGATTTTACGGAAACTACCGATACAAAGCCGTGTCAAAATCTGACGGTACGCTGTATATTTTTCTCGACTGTTCAAGGGAACTTTCATCGTTTTGGTCATTCCTTGTAATCAGCATTCTGATAAGCGTTGCAGGCATACTCGTTGTGTTTGCACTTGTGTTAATTTTCTCAAAAATTGCGGTCAAGCCGTTTGCCGAAAGCTACGAAAAGCAAAAACGGTTCATCACGGACGCAAGCCATGAAATAAAAACACCGCTCACAATTATTGAGGCGAACACAGAAGTTCTCGAAATGACAGGAGCAGAAAGCGAGTGGACGCAGAGCATCCGCAATCAGATTAAAAGACTTTCGTCATTAACGCAAAAACTTGTTTTCCTTGCCCGAATGGACGAAAATCAGGGCAAACTTGAAATGACCGAATTTTCACTTTCGGACGCAGTCCTTGAAACGGCAGACAGCTTTTCGGCAGTAGCAAAGAACAGCGGAAAAACGCTTGACATAAATGTGCAGAACGGAATTCTGCTAAAGGGAAACGAAATGACAATCAGAGAACTTGTGTCCGTTCTCGTTGACAATGCGGTGAAGTACAGCACAGAAAACGGCAACATCTCCGTGTCGCTTGTTGAGGAGTCGGGACACAAAAAGCTGACCGTCAAAAACTCAACCACAGCACTCGAAAAGGGTAATCACGATATCCTCTTTGAAAGATTTTACCGTTCCGATTCTTCCCGAAACAGCGAAACAGGCGGCAGCGGCATAGGTCTTTCAATCGCAAAAGCCGTAGCCACCGCTCACAAAGCCAAAATCCACGCCAAAAGCCCCGACGGCAATTCGTTAGAAATAACGGTTGTATTTTAATTTAATATCAAAATCAAGAACACAAAGTATTTATTCGGTACTTTGTGTTCTTTATGTTGTAGTAAAATTTTTTTAGAGAATAAAATAAGCATCAAAATAGTCTTGTATGTGATATGATATAAAAGTTTATTGTTAAAATCTTAAATTCTAATAATAAACAAGATTGATATTTTTAGTATTAATAATATGATCAATAAAGATTTAGTGGTAAATATTGCACAAAAATCATCAATTATATTCGTAATACATTACAATATTTTCAAATGAGTATTGCTATTTTTCGAATGATATGTGTATAATATAACTAATGAAATTATTTCATATTTATGGGGGGATTTTTAATGAAATGTCAAAAATGCGGAGCTGAAGTACCTGCCGGTTCAAAATTTTGTAATGTTTGTGGAGAAAAGATAGAACAAGTCGCATTGTTTAAAGATAACGAAGCGGTCGATAAAGAATTACATAGCGCCAAAAAGCCGATATATTTACAATCTAAATTTTATGTTTGCTTGTTTATAGCTGTCCTTTTATGTGTAGGTGCTATTGTAGCTATTGTGCAAGTAGGTCAACCAAATGTTGAAAAAACAAGCAGTATTAATACAACAAAAAGTGTGCAGAATGAAATTTCTAATGTGAATAAACAGTCGTTGAAATCGTACGATATAACACCTATTTCTGTTTCTGTTCCTGAAAATTGGAGAACAAGAAAAAGTGACGAATATAATTATTTTTATAATACAAATAATGAAATGCTTTACATATACTGTATGGAATCTGGAATTGATAAATCACAATTTGGAACTGAGTTTATGGAAGGCATATCAAAGTCATTTTTTGATGCATTTGATAGTTACGAGGAATTAGACAAGACACCGACATATGTTTCCGGTTGTAAAGCTTATAATATTAAAGCTATGATAGAAAATAAGGGTAAATCTTACTATGCAAATACTTATATATGGGCAACAAATAAGTATGTGTGTTTTGTTATGTTTAATAGTGACGGTGAATCGCAGTCAGATGAGTTCAACAAATATGAAAAGATTATTATTGATTCAATTACAGTAAATTCTTCTGAGGATGTTCTGCCAACTGAAGAAGAAACAACTGAAAAGGTTACTGAACCTAAAACAGAACCGCCTACTAAAAAACCGGCTGATCCTCCTGCTCCCAAAATTGTAAACAATACATCTTCAGACGGATTCTGGGCGAATGGCAACGGTGACTATGTAGCTGAAGGATTAAATGTAACCAATTACGCTGTTTTACATATTTCTCATACAGGTTCACATAACTTTGCCGTAACGTTGTATAAAGATGATGAGTATGAAGATTTGTTAGTTAATACTATTGGCAATTACACGGGTGATGTGCTTGTTGATGGTTCAGGAACCTATGAACTTGAAATTTCGGCTGACGGTGATTGGAATATTACTTCAGATGGCTTGAGTATTGATGACACAACATCATTTTCAGGTACAGGTGATTCCGTTACAGGCATAACATCACATAGCGGTGGCAATTGGCATATAACATATTCGGGTAAAAGAAATTTCTCTGTTATCGAATACGGCGAGTCTTTAGGCTATATGGATTTACTTGTAAATGAAATTGGTAACTATGACGGAACTGTTAAGGCTGAATCAGGCGATAACATATTCTTTAAAGTTAATTCGTACGGTAACTGGACCATAAAGAAGAAATAAAACCAAAAGTTCAATAATTTCTTTTGGTAAAATAATTTAGCGGTGACATTGTTCGCCGCTTTTTTATATCGCAATAATTTAAAGCAGAAATTCTGAAAAAATTCGGGATTTCTGCTTTTTTTAAATTTCATTTAAAGTTTGTAAATTATTATATAGCCACAGTAAAGAAAAGGCAAAGCTAAGGAGGTCTTACAATGGGCGTTAAAAATATATTCAAGCGTTACGAACTTAAATTTATGCTGACAACACAGCAGTACATTCAGCTTAAAGAGCTTATGAAAAAGTATATGCAGGGGGATGAATTCGGCAAAAGCACAATCTGCAATCTCTATTTTGACACACCCGATTATATTCTCATCAGACATTCAATTGAGAAACCCATCTACAAGGAAAAACTCAGACTTCGCAGTTACGGCACTCCGAAAAGCGATTCAACCGTATTTGCAGAGCTTAAAAAGAAGTACAAGTCGGTTGTATATAAACGCAGAATCGCTATGAGCGAACACGATGCAATGAAATTCCTTTGTGAAAGAAAACCCGTTAAGGATACGCAGATTACCCGTGAAATTGATTATTTTCTCAATTTCTACAACAATCCCAAACCTATGGTTTATCTCTCATATGAGCGAGAGGCATTCTTTTCAAAGACGGACAGCGATTTCAGAATGACCTTTGACCGCAACATTTTGTGGAGAGATTACGACCTTTCACTCTGCAAAGGAGTTTACGGCGAACCGATTTTGAGAAAAAATCAGGTTCTGCTTGAGGTTAAAACTGCGGCGGCAATTCCAATGTGGCTGACAATGTTTTTAAGCGAAAATCACATCTACAAAACATCTTTTTCAAAGTACGGCACAGCCTACAAAACCATTTTTGAAAGATCACTCAAGGAGGAAAAGCACTATGCTTAACAATTTATTTTCAGGGGTATTTGACTCAACAACACAGAGCGTAATTTCTGTTCCGCTGTTTTTACTATGCGTGGGAGTTTCACTTGCAATCGGAATTTTTCTTGCATTTGTCTATTCCTACAAGAACCAATGCACAAAGAGTTTTGTAACAACTCTTGCACTTCTTCCGTCAATTGTATGCGTTGTAATTATGATGGTCAACGGCAATATCGGAGCAGGTGTAGCCGTTGCAGGCGCATTCAGTCTTGTTCGTTTTCGTTCAGTACCCAGAAGTGCAAAGGAAATCTGTTCAATCTTTATGGCAATGGGTACAGGTCTTGTTGCAGGAATGGGATATCTCGGATTTGCCGTAGTATTCGCACTCATTTTAGGAGTTGCATTCCTTATCTGCAATCTCACGAATATCGGTTCGTCAAAATCGGCTGACCGTGAAAAGTCACTCAGAATCACAATTCCCGAAGACCTCGACTACACGGATATGTTCGATGACCTTCTCAAAAAATACACAACAAACTATAAGATGCTTTCTGCTAAAACCACCAATATGGGCAGTATGTTCAAGCTGACTTATCATGTCACACTCAAAGATCCGAGCCTTGAAAAGGAGTTTATTGATGCGTTAAGATGCAGAAACGGCAACCTTGAAATTATGCTTTCGGCACAGGAGGCGACTGTTAATGAGCTGTAAAAAAATTATCTCGGCTGTATTGCTTTCGGCATTTGTAACCGCAACTTTTGCAGGCTGTTCAAATTCAAGCACACAGACAGCTGATGAGGCAACAACAGTAAAATTATCATCAAATTCATCTTCATCAAATGCAGACGATTCATCAACCGACAATGAAATGTTCACGGCAAGGGACAAGGAAATCGGTTATGACGAATCGGAATGTGAAACGATTACACTTGCCGACAATGCAAGCACAAGCAGTCTTAAAAGCGTTAAGATTGACGGCAACACGATAACCGTAAGCGAGGAGGGAACATACATTGTATCGGGTACGCTCTCTGACGGTCAGATTATTATTGACGGCGACAAAAGCGAAAAAATCCGACTTATCCTTGACGGTGTGAAAATCAATTCAAACACAAGCGCACCGATCTATATAAAGCAGACCGACAAGCTGTTCATCACTCTTGCAGAGAACAGTAAAAATGTTCTTACAAACAACAAAAAATTCACAGCAGACGGTGACAACAATGTTGATGCGGTAATTTTCTCAAAAGATGATATTACCCTCAATGGCAACGGCAGTCTTGAAATCACAACAAATTGCGGACACGGCATTGTGTCAAAGGACGATTTGAAAATCACAAGCGGCACTTATTCGATTACATCAAGTTCACACGCCCTTGACGGCAAGGACAGCGTGAGAATTGCATCGGGTACATTTACCCTCAATTCCGACAAGGACGGTATTCACAGCGAAAATGCCGATGATACCTCACTCGGATTCATATATATAGCAGGCGGCACATTCAAAATCACAAGTGACGGTGACGGAATGGATGCAGCGGCATATCTGACAATTCTCGATTGCAACGCAACTGTAAAATCGGGCGGCGGTGCATCAAATGCAGAGAAAAAGCAGGAAGAATTCGGTCAGATGAATAACACTTCATCAAGTACAGACAGCGATACCGCAAGTGCAAAGGGTATTAAAGCAAACGGAAATCTCACAATATCGGGCGGTACATTCAGCCTTGATTGCGCAGATGATGCTGTTCATTCAAACGCTGACATCAGCATTTCAAACGGCAATCTCACAATTGCAACGGGTGATGACGGTGTTCATGCCGACAGCAGTCTTAAAATTTCGGGCGGTACAATCAATGTAACGGAAAGTTACGAAGGCATTGAAGGTCTTGAAATTACGGTAAGCGGCGGTACAATCTCTGTTGTGTCAAGCGATGACGGATTCAATGCCGCAGGCGGTAACGATTCAAGCGGTTACGGCGGCGGAATGCCACAGGATAATTTTTCCGCTGACAGCGATTGCAAAATCACAATTTCGGGCGGCAAGATTACCATTGACGCAAAGGGTGACGGCATTGATTCCAACGGTTCACTCTATGTATCGGGCGGTGAAATCTTTGTAACAGGTCCTTCGGACAACGGCAACGGCGCTCTTGACTATGACGGTGACGCACAGATTACGGGCGGTACAATCGTTGCAGTCGGTATGAGAGGAATGGCTCAGAACTTTGGCTCATCTTCAACACAGGGTTCAATCCTTTCAAATACATCAACCAATACAAGCGGTGAAGTTGTTCTCAAAGACAGCAGCGGCAAGGAGCTTGTTTCATTCACTCCGACACGAGAATACAATTCTGTTGTTGTAAGTACACCCGATGTCAAAAAGGGTTCAACCTACACCCTCACAACAGGCGACAGCAGTACAACAATTGAAATGTCGGATATAATCTACGGTGAATCCACTCAAGGCGGAGGTCCTAACGGTGGCGGACAAGGCGGTCCGAACGGCGGAGGTCAGGCTCCCGACGGTAATATGGGCGGAGACTTTGGCGGTGACAGACCGCAAAACTAAACTAACCCTTTCTTAATATTTTCATACAAATAAAACGAGGACTGTTCTGCTGAGCAGTCCTCGTTTGTAATTCCGATTATTTTATTTTGATTTATTGTGACAAGCTTTAATCGCAGTTCTCATATACTTTGCAATGTCCGTGTTGTCAATAACATCTTTTTTGCAAAGATTTTCGGAATC
>CACXYD010000051.1 GCA_902771755.1 uncultured Ruminococcus sp.
ATGGTAGAAAGAATGTTATACATAAACAGAAACGGAAAGCCCACAAAATAGACCCGCAGATACAGTACTGCATCATCCAGTATGTCGGCAGGGGTTTGCAGTCCACTCATCATCGAGCCGGCGAAGAAAAAGCCAAAAACACCAAGGACTATACTTAGAAGCAAAAAGCTAATCAAGGAGGTTGACACGATTGTTTTCATTTTGCCATACTCCCTGGCTCCGAAATAACGGCTCACAAGCACACCGGCTCCGACACCGGCTCCCAGTGCCACACAAATGAACACATTGGTCAATGCTGCACATGCACCGACAGCTGCAAGTGCGGAAGGACCAACAAACTGGCCGACAATAATAGAGTCGGCCATATTGTATATTTGCTGAAAAAAGCTTCCAAAAATCATTGGCATTGCAAAAACCGTCAACGCTTTGAGGGGCGTATCGGTTATCAAATACTCATCTTTTGACATTATCATATTCCTCCATGGTATCCCATTCACTTACCTTCTCAAATTCCGATTTGTCTAATTTCTATTAACATCTATTTCACTGTTCCTTAAACTTCATTTTTCATGTCATCCCTACAAACTGGAAGTTATCTTCCTGTAATCAATCCTAATCTATTACCAAATTTCCCATTGACTTTTCACCTGTTACCTTCTCACCCAGTCTATTTGCCCATCCTTCTGTAAAAAATGAAAAGTATGAAATCTGCTCATCTTTTCTCTTTTTATGTAAGTTCGGCAAAAATCCCCACAATGTTGAAGGCATCCCAATTACAATAAGATATAGTGGACCTAAAATAAGGGATTGTACTGTATGACCATATTCATGTACAAGAAGTCTTTTTAAAAGCTCATCTTTTGTATACTCAACTTTTAATTTATCATAAAAGTATGGTTCTTTCGTTACAAATACAAACATTCCCAAAGAGACACTTGATTTATCATTCCATTCTGTTATTACTGCACCATGATAAAAATAGTGTCTGTCACGAATATGAAGCAAAAAATTTATCAATCCCAACATAGACTGTAAAATACCCCATGTACACTGCACGATAAGATATAAAAAATTTTTCATAGTATGTTCTCCACCAAATTCCGATTTATCTGTTAAACCCTCTGAAAACGCTGTATTTTCAAGGCATTTCGCCTATCTTGTGTTCCAACCTTATGTATTTTCCCTTGTTTTTGCCCTTACGAGCCGAAACAAGGGAAAGTTTTTTACTCTCCGCCGACCACCTTATCCAGCAGTCTTGCGGAAGTACGCTTCGCTTCCCTTGTAGCGTGAGCGTAAATATTCATTGTGGTACTGACATCGGCATGTCCGAGAAGCTCCTGCACATCCTTCGGCGCTGCCCCGTTTGAGAGCAGATTGCTCGTGAATGTGTGACGAAGTTGGTGGAAATGAAAGCCCTCCAAGCCCTCGACCTTTCTGCTTGCCGTCCTGCACATAATCCCTACCGTACTCGGTGATTCGTATGCGCCGTCAGGTCTGAGGCAGACAAAGGATATTTCCTTGTACCCCTCTGGGATTTCATCTGTCCTCGGCAGGCTGTAAACCTCGTAGTAAGTACGGTCTTTTTCCTTCACCTCGGTGTAGTAGTTGAGGTGGTAAAGCCCGCCATACTGGAGGCGGTTTTTGTGCTGTTCGGTTTTCGCCGCTTTGAGGATCACCGCCAGCGTGTCGCAGAAGTCCACGGTACGGACTTTCTTCCGTTTGGTCGCTCCTATCTCGGTTTTATGCCTTGCCCCGTTGTAGCGCATACTGCGGCGCACCGTAAGGTACTGCTTGTCAAGGTTGACATCCTGCCAAGTCAAGCCGCAGACTTCGCCGATGCGAAGCCCCGTGTAGTAGGCAATCTGAATGGGCAGTAAAGCGGGGTTATCTTTCTTTTTCAGAAATTCCTCCAGCTTCAGATATTGCTCATGGCTGAGCGTGGGTGTGGAATCGGTATTGCCGTCCTCGTCCGAAAACAGGTCATAGTCCTCTTTTTTGCCCCGCCATACCACATACTGCATCGGGTTGAAGGTAATCAGCCGTTTGGGGAATACCGCAAAGTGGAACGCTCCTTGCAGGACTGCCGAGAACAAACGCAGATACCCTTTGCTAAGTGCCTTTGCCGTTGTACCGTCGGGATTTGTCCCGCCGAAGCTGAGAAAATCCATATACGCCTGCAAATGGTCGGCGGTGACGGTTTTCAGCTTTCGGCTGCCGATAGGGTGCTGCTTGATACGGTTTACCGTACCCTGATATGCCATTACCGTACCGTTGCTGAGACTGCCGGGCTTTAGTTCTTCCTCCACCCACATATCCAGCAGCATTCCCACCGTGGCGTTTTCAGACTTTGCAACGAATTTCTTTTCCTCGTAGTCCTCCATCGCCTTGCGGAGCAGGGCTTCCGTTTCGGATTTGCTTTCTGTTCCCACGAATTCACGCTGTACCAGATTGCCGCTTTCATCTTCGATATAGAAGCGGTAGTACCACTTTTTGCCTTTCTTTCTTACAGAACCTTTTGCCATAGATAAAAACTCCTTTCTATCCGTGGCAATCGGGACTGTGACATATGGTGTGCGTAAAGTAAAGAATGTCACTTTTGCCGGTTGGTTTCAATCGGCATATTTTTTTGTCAAGGTGCCACGGAATTTTCTTTTTCGGCAAGCCTGTTTTCGGCTTCCGTCACTATCCCGAAGAGGTCGCCCATAGATACTTTGGTGCGTCCCTCATCGTAGATATGTAAAATTCCGTCTAAAAAACGCTTCATATCTTCGATAGGTATTTCCATTTCTTTGCGGTAGACCCGTTCTTCGATTGCGCCCACCTCAATCGCATACCGCATAATCGACTGCTTCAAGCCCTCGTCCTCCGCCACACGGTCAACCTCCGCCATAGCGTTGGCAAAGTAGTGGCACAGCACCGAGTACAGGTCAATCATCTTGCCGAGGAAGGTGGTAAGAAGCTGCTGGTGCGGCTCTCCGCTGACCGTGGAGGAAACCGTATCAAGGTACTTTTTGATATGCTCCTCAATGTCCTTTTGGCAGAGCGTGCGGGCATCATATTCCTTTTCCTCGGAAAGCCCTGTCAGCCATTCGGGAGTGGTAAGCAGCGCATCGGCAAGACCGTTGATAATCATAGTACGCTTCGGGTCAACGCCGTCTGCTTCATACCGCTGAATGGTGGATTTGTTTACGCCGATACGCTTTCCAAGCTCAGGCATGGTAAGGTTTAGTTCTGTTCGGCGCTCTTTTACCCGTTCACCGACTTGTTTTGCGGTGAATTCAATTTCTTTTTTCAAGGTTTTCACCTCCTGACGAGTATCATTATAGCACATCAAAATGCAGATTGCAACCCTGAAACGGGATAAATATTAAAAAAAATTCCTAAACAGTTGCAAAACAGGTTGACACGAGATTGCAAAATAAGTATAATTAGGATTGTACAGTTGCAAAACAAGTATTTCAAAAGGAGGATGAGATAATGAACGCAGTTAAAATAGGTATGACCATCGAGGAAGCCGCCGAATGTACGGGTATCGGCAGGAACACCATGCGGAAATTGGTGGACTGGGGCAAGCTGCCTGTCTTAAAGGTAGGGCGCAAGACCATTATCCGAAGGGACACGCTGGAGCGTTTTATGACGGTCAATCAAGGCAGAAATCTTCTCAATCAGAATGATGTCCGCCGAGTAGATTGACCGTTCTTAAAGCCCTCGGCGTTTGAGAGCGAAATACACCCCTCGCACAAATCTGCCGATTTGTACTCAGGGTATTTCGCCCCTGCGGGGAGCTACCGTATCAACGCTTGCAGGAAATCCCTGCCGCTTTTGATACGGCGCTGTTCCGTCAGCAAAGCCGCCGAAACAGCAGCAACCGTCAAGACGGTTGCAAAATGAGAACGGTATATTTTAAAGAAAGGTTGGATTATGGCAAGACACAGCTTCATACAGATGTCGAAGCTGCCTAATGTCAAAGGACGAATATCGTATATCACCAGCCACGCAAGACAGGAAAATCTGTACGCCACTTACCGCACCGCCGACAATGCCTTTTGGAATAATCTCGCAAGGGAGAGCCGGCAGGAGTTCCAGCGCAGCGGCGCAGAGGGGAAATGTATTGAGGCAAGGGAGCTGATTATCGCCCTGCCCGAAGTTTACACGCAGTACGAGCCGCAGCAGGTGCTTGAGGATTTTACAGATGAGTTCCGCAGGCGGTACGGCGTGGAATGTGTGTCGGCATTGCACCACAATAAGCGCAAGACCAATTACCACATTCATCTGATTTTCAGCGAAAGGAAGCTGCTTCCTGAGCCTGATGTGAAGATTGCCACAAGAAGCGTATTCTTTGACGAAACAGGCAAGCGGGTACGCACCAAGAAGGAAATCACAGGTGAGGACGGGCAGATAAGAAAAGGCTGTACCATTATCAAAAAGGGAGAGGTTTACGAAAGCCATCTGTTCACCGTAAAGGATGACCGCTTCAAGAGAGAGCCTTTTCTTCGGGAGGTAAAAGAGGATTATACAAACCTTATCAATCTCCATATTGAAAACCCTGAACAGCACCTGAAGGTATTTGACAAAAACAGCGTGTACCTGCCGACAAAGAAAATAGGCAAGAACAATCCCAAAGCCGAAGAGATTGCAGCCGACAACGCTACAAGGCAGGAATGGAACAGGACAGCGGACATGGCACTTGTATCGGGGATTGAGGAGGCTAAAATACTGGAAATCAAACAAACCGAGATACACGACAAGGTTAGCCAATCCATTAAAAGCGAGGGCTGGCTGCCGAATCTGTTCCGCCGTATCGTGAACAAGGCGAAGGACATTTTACAAAACCTTATCCGTGAATACGGGATACCGCCGAAGCCCACGCTGGATATTGATATGACAGAGTTCTGCACCATGCGGAATCTAATGATACGGGTGCAGGATGAGGCAAGAGGGATTAGGAATTTGCAGGACAACATTCTGCCCAAGCTGAAAACACAGCTTGCAGAAACAACAGGGATTTTCAAGGGCAAGGAGCGCAAAGCCCTTACCGAGCAGATACAGCAGACGGAGCAAGAAATTGACCGCAGGCTGGATAAGCTCCCCGATATTCTCAGGGAGGACGGTTATCCCGATGTGCAGGCATTCATGGCGACCTATCGGGAGGCGGAAGCCGTTGTGGAACAATACAACCGTGACCTTGCCGAATGGGAGCGTCAGGTGAAACAAAAGAGCAGACCGCCAAGACCGCCCGAAAAGGAGAGCGTCCGAAACAGGCTCAGACAGTTGCAGGAGCAGGGCAGACAGCAAAAGCCACGAAAGAAATCCTTTGACAGAGGCAGCCGATAGGCGAAGAAAAACCGCCGCTATGGTTTTACCCATACACGGCGGCATACATATAGAGATTAGTTTTCCTGTTTCTTTATAACGGTTACTTTCAAGTTCTCTGCTTCTATCAGCGTTTCCTGCTTGCACTTCGGGCAGTAGAGAGGATAGTTTTTCAAGACCGTATCATATCTTGTTCTGTCACGGGTTTTGTTGCCACAAACAGGACATAATATCCATTCGGCTTGTTTCTGCATACACTCACCAATCCTTACGGTATTTCGTCAATTAACGTTACCGTCCATTTTCCATCTAACTGTTCAATATCCCAACGTGAATATGCTTCTCCGTTACCAGAAATGAGAGTATCATCCTTATCGTAATAATCGGCTGAATATTTCACCCAGATATATCCCTTCCCATTTTCCTGTTTGGTGGTTACAAGTTCTATCGAAACATCTGCCCGAACCGCCTTATCATCAAAGAAATAGTATCTTTCTAACGCACCGCAGTCCTCTTTATTCGTACCGTCTCCTGACCCGCAGTAAGACATAATATCCTTTGCTTCTGCTATGAGGTCATTTGCGACCTTTAGCTGTGTTTCATCGGTACACTCGATTTCCATTTCATCGACCTTTTCCTGACCATAATGCTTCACAAGTGTCGAAACGCCTTTACCGCCGCAGGCGGAGAGACTGATTACCATCGTCAAGAATAGAATAGCACATAAGAATTTTTTCATAGTTGACCTCCGTTTTTAGCAGCGTTACGCTTGCTTTTTAATTTAATCCAATCCTTTGCAATGCTCTCATTGCGGTTTACTGATAGGATAATTCCAACAAGTGCCATATCGTAAATAATGAACATTCCTCCTGTTACAACGAAGGGGACGCACATAAAGAAGTTCGGAAGAACCCCAATGTCGGATAAGGCAGTGAAAACAATTCGTAAAATATAAATCAACAGCACGGTATTGGTTAGAAGTTTGCCAACCTCTGTATCCTGCTTTTTTGAAGTCCTGTAAAGGATAGCAAACAATATCCCGAATACAAACAGCAAAAATACAAGTGAAAATTTTCCGTATTCGTACAGGAGCAGGGTGATTGGGTGGTCATAGAAGTAGCTCATTACCTTCACATCAACAGGCATTCCGCTTTTTCCAATTAACTCCGCTTCACGAAACACCGAAAAGAAATCGAGCTGTTGTAAATATCCTGTATTTTCCTGCAAGCGAAAAAGATGATAAAAGCGGCTTAACAGGTACACTCCGATAATAAGAAAAATCAGCATACAAGCCACACCGAAGATATTAACACGATTCCATTTCAGCCATTTTAATTTTAACCCGCAGCAAAAGATGAATAGCTCGCAAGCCAACAGCAACACAAAAACTGGAAACGCTTGATTTATTAACGCTAAAGTCAGCGGAAAAATAGCATATAGCCAGTAATGTATGATTTTTGTCTCGCTTTCACTGTTCTTTTCATAAAACAGGATTCCGACCAAAACAATCGGATAGCATAGCAGCAGGTAGAACAGAAAACCGTATCCAAGCGGTGCAAATCCGTTCCATAATTCATAGAGTAGCCCGAAGATTGCCGCCAGTGAGAGCAGTCCGTATAACGCTCTTGGAAAGCGAATTAAGACAGTGTAATCAATAAAATACAAAAAAGCAGCAACACAAACTCCAAGCACAATACCGATTATCTTTGGTACGGTCAGGGATATTGAGGTTAGCATAGCAGAGATTAGAATACCACTCAGCAGCAACACGCCTGCTATGAGCAGCAACAGCCAATTCACTTTCGGGCGGTGGACAATATCAAGCTCTGTCCCAACTACATCTGCATCGCCCATTTCTTCAATGGCTTTTCTCATTGCTTCTTTCTGATTCAGACCGTTTTCCCGCAAAGCATCGTATTGGTCGTTTATGTGGTCAGAAAGCTCTCTTGTTGCCACAACCTTTGCTCTGCTCCAACGAATGTATCTTTGAACATCCTTGATATATTCTTCGGGAGAATTATATTCCTGCAAGCAAAACACCCCCCGACAAAACCTTATTGACTGCGGCAGAGTAGCTTTCCCACTCAGACAGCCGCACCACAAGAAATCTTTTCCCTTCATCTGTAATCCTGTAATATTTTCTTGTTTTCCCCGCAACAGTTTCTCCGTCATAGGACACAAGATACTGCTTTTGCTCTAAGAGATGGAGCAGAGGATATAATGTTCCTGCTTTCAATTCAAAAGTATGGTCGGATTGCTTCGCAAGTTCTTCTATCATCTGATACCCATACATATCTTGTTTTTCAAGCAGCTTCAAAATCAGCATATCTGTATTCCCTGAAATCAGAGATTTATCAATTGCCATATATGTCCCTCCTTGTATCGACAGTCTACATATCGATTATATATAGATTGCCGATATAAGTCAAGAGGCAACAGACAACATTCATAAAAAGTTTGCTTTTGGATTGCCAAACCCTATGTTTTCAGCATAATCTCTCTACTGTAGCGCTTTTAACCCACAAATGCCTTGTGTTAAGCCATATTCTCGTCATAAAATACGAGGGGTAAGGCATTTACACCTTTACCCCTCGCTTTGCGTTACCGCCAGTCTGCTATGCGAAGATGATTTCTTTATTCACAATCTCCATCGCACAAGCCCGTATATTATTCATTCTCCTGACCCATTCTAAGGCGTTTTCCGCCTTTAATTGTTCCGTGATACCCTGTGCCTGCTTCATGCCATCTATGAGCCGTTCAAAGCGTTCCTGCGCCTGTTCGTTGATGCCGGAAAGATAAGTGTTGAGCTTACCGCTGGTCAGAAGTGTTGTGTAGGTTGCTTTTCTATGTTCTTTCAGGTAGCGTTTGTGCCGCTGTCCCCATATCCCGATAGGCTTTTCTTCTTCGGGTGGCAAGCTAAGGCACGGCAAATAGTATTCGCCTTGCAGTTCATACCAAAGACCGTTGTTTTCATCATAAATGTACTTGTCCATCTTGAAATCCTCCAGTATAATATATTCGCACATATGTCACAGTTTCCCGATTGCCACTTGTTTTTATAGCTTGTTATCAGATTTTTCTTCCCTTATTTTTGCCCTTATGAGGTGGCGAGGGAAGCATAAACGCAAGTGAAATCGTATAAAGGGATAAGGCGGACACATTGCGATAAATCCTTTGTTTTCAAGCGTTTTGGAGGATTTTATTAAAGCCCTATGAGGGGCAGTAACCACTTATGAAATCGTGGTTTTCAAATTCATGGGCAATCCCGATTGGAACTGCCCATATATCTTGAAAATTATGCGATTTTTAAGGCTCTGCACCGTTTCAAGCACCATTTGGTGTAAATTTGGTGTATTTGTGTATTTTCAGAGCTTTTTCACAAATGAAGTATATCCCGTTTTGTAGGGTAAAACGGTACCTCTTAATAGAGCTTTGCACCCGCCGGAATATGGTCATCAACCATCAGAAGATGAAGCTTTTCTTCGCCTTCTTCTTCGTGAACTGCGCTGAGAAGCATACCGCATGAGTCAATGCCCATCATAGCTCTCGGCGGAAGATTTGTGATAGCAATAAGAGTTTTGCCAATGAGTTCTTCAGGCTCATAATAAGCGTGAATACCGCTTAAAATTGTACGGTCTGTGCCTGTGCCGTCATCAAGAGTGAACTGTAAAAGTTTCTTTGACTTCTTAACAGCCTCGCAAGCCTTAACCTTTACTGCACGGAAATCTGACTTTGAGAATGTTTCAAAATCAACATATTCTTCAAACAAAGGCTCAACCTTCACCTTTGAGAAGTCAATCTTTTCTTCAACAACAGCGTCCTTTGTTTTCGGAATACCTGACGGCTTCTTGTCGGAATCAAGGCTCTTCATTGTCGGGAAGAGGAGAACATCACGGATTGCGGCTGAATCTGTAAGGAGCATACACATTCTGTCGATACCAAAACCGATACCGCCTGTCGGAGGCATACCGATTTCAAGTGCGTTGAGGAAGTCCTCATCGGTTGTGTTAGCCTCATCATCGCCCTGTGCGAGAAGTGCTTCCTGAGCCTTAAAACGCTCTCTCTGGTCAATCGGATCGTTAAGCTCCGAGTAAGCATTAGCCATTTCCCAACCGTTCATAAAGAACTCGAATCTCTCAACATAATCGGGATTTTCGGGTTTCTTCTTTGTAAGCGGAGAAATTTCAATCGGATGATCCATAACGAAAGTTGGCTGAATCATATGCTCTTCCGCAAATTCTTCAAAGAAAAGGTTGAGAATGTCGCCCTTCTTGTGGCGCTCTTCAAACTCAACACCCTTTTCCTTAGCAATTGCCTTTGCCTCTTCATCGGAATGAATTTCGTTGAAGTCAACACCCGAATACTTTTTAACGGCATCAAGCATTGTAATTCTCTCAAACGGCTTGCCAAGATCCATTTCAATGCCGTTGTATGTGATTGTTGTTGTGCCGAGAACCTCCTGTGCAACATGGCGATAGAGGTTTTCGGTAAGATCCATCATACCGTTGTAGTCGGTATATGCCTGATAGAGTTCCATAAGAGTAAACTCAGGGTTATGACGAGTGTCAACACCCTCGTTACGGAATACTCTGCCGATTTCGTAAACCTTTTCAAGTCCGCCTACGATAAGTCTTTTGAGGTAAAGTTCAAGAGAAATTCTGAGCTTTAAATCCTCGTCAAGAGCGTTAAAGTGAGTAAGGAACGGACGAGCCGATGCACCGCCTGCATTTGCAACGAGCATTGGAGTTTCAACTTCCATAAAGCCCTGATTGTCAAGGTAACGGCGGATACTGCTGATGATTTTTGAACGCTTTACAAATGTATCCTTTACCTCAGGGTTCATAATAAGGTCAACATAACGCTGACGGTAACGAAGGTCTGTATTTGTAAGACCGTGATACTTTTCAGGGAGGGGTTTGAGTGATTTGGAAAGGAGCTTAACCTCTTTTGCATGAACAGAAATTTCGCCCATTTGTGTTTTGAAAACAAAGCCCTTTACTTCAACGATATCGCCGATATCCCACTTTTTGAGGAAACCGTATTCTTCTTCGCCGAGATCGTCAAACTTTGCAAAAATCTGGATTTTGCCTGAACGATCCCAAAGATCCATAAACGAAACCTTGCCCTTGCCTCTTTTTGAAAGCAAACGGCCTGCAACGCATACATCTTTGTTTTCGTATTCTTCAAAATTATTCTTAATTGTTTCCGTGAGAGTGTCACGGGCACTTGTTGTAATTACAAACGGATCTCTGCCTGCTTCTTTGAGGGCATCAAGCTTTTCGTATCTGACCTTGATAACATCGCTTGTGTTAGCCTGCTGTGGCTTCTGACTCATTTCCAATCATTCCTCTCTTTTTCAACATCAATAAATCTGACGGATTGCAAAAGCAGAATCCGTCAGCAAAAATTCAATAGATAAACAAATTACTTTGAGATTTCAAGAATCTTAAATGCCTTTACACCGCCGGGGGTTTCAACCTCAACAACATCACCGACACCTCTGTCCATGAGAGCCTTGCCGACAGGTGATTCGTCTGAAATTTTGCCCTGTGCAGGATTTGTTTCGTTAGAACCCGAACCAACGATTTTGTATGTCATCTGTCTGTCTGTGCCAACCATTTCGATTGTAACAACAGAAGTGAGGTGAACCTTATCGTTAGATGTTTCGGACTCGTCAATAATCTGAGCAGTTTTGAGGATAGACTCGATAGTAGCGATTCTTGCCTCCATAATAGCCTGCTCGTTCTTTGCGTCATCATATTCACTGTTCTCGGACAAGTCGCCGTAGGAACGGGCTACCTTGATTTTCTCTGCAATTTCTTTACGCTTGACATTTTGTAATTCTGCAAGTTCCTCTTCAAGATTTTTAAGACCTTCCGCAGTAAGCATTGTTGGTTTAGCTGCCATTTTATATCGTTCCTTTCAGTTAATACCGCACCCGCACAACTGTGCATACGGCATAAAATTCTTTCATATCAGCAAAAAACTGCATATAGGTTTATTATAAATTTTTTCACACCGATTGTCAAGCAAAACGGGCAAGATAACTGCAAAGAGATTTCACCGTTTGAGCCTCGGTATCGTTACGGCACAAATCGGGAACAATAGAGCCGAGTTCATACTGAGCGCCGAGTGTGTAAAGTGCCGAACAAAAGTATTCTTCCGACAATCCCTCAGGTCGCAAAAGTGCAAATCCGTTCGGCATTTTAAAACAGTAATGATAGTAAACAAAGCCCTTTATATTTTCCTTAGGTCTGCCGTTTGTGAGGATGACCGCATCATTCCTCACGGGCAGATTTTCTTCAATTTCAAACGGTGCAATAACAAGGTCACAATTTGAAAGCTGTTCACGGTGGTGTGTAACAACGGCACACGCACCCGTTTCTTCTGCAATTGTATTTAACTCGTCGTAAAAAATATCCTCGTTATCGGTTATAATGCAGACATTGCCCGTATATTTCAGCACATAGGCAACAAGGTCTGTGCATTGTGCATCGGGATCATATATGCCAACCGTCAGCCTTTCGGGGGTATCGTACTTACTCAAGGTATAGAGAGCCATATTACTGCAAAGTCTTGCCGAAAAAAGAGGTGAATAAAACCGCTTGTAACCGCTGTCATTCGGGAAAGTCATTTCCTCGCAACACAAAAGCCTTGTGCGTTGATTGCCGATTGCCTTGTCAATTTTATTGAGATTGACCTTTTGTCTGCGACAGATGTATGTAAGCTGTTTTACGCTTACACCCCTTGCCCTTTTGATTTCAACACACACCTTGTCCCCTCTCAGCCTGTTAAAAAATCCCCTTATTTTCCCGCACCTTTCGGGAAACACAACATTCAATGAAGTAATCAAAACAAAAACCTCCGCATATTTACTTATTTAAGTATATGCGAAGGTTTTTAAATTAATTATCAAATTGTGTATGTACAGATTAATATTCTGACATCGGGTTGTATCTTACACCGTTAAGGCGGCATTCGTAGTGGAGGTGAGGGCCTGTTGAGTTACCTGTTGAACCGACATAGCCGATAATCTGTCCTCTTGAAACATAATCACCTGTGCTAACTGTAAGACTTGTAAGGTGACCGTAAACTGTCATCTTACCGCCTGCGTGGCTGATCATTACATAGTTACCGTAACCGCCGCCACAGCCACAGCTGTAGCTCTTGCCCCAGTTGTGTGTACAACTGCTGTTGCTTGCGATAACAGTACCGTCAGCAGCCGCAACAACAGGAGTTCCCATGATGCCTGCGCCTGCAATATCAATTCCGCCGTGGTTGTAAACCTGTCTGTCCTCATACCATTCCGAAGAAAGATATGTAAAGCCCGGTGTTGGCCATGCAAAACCTGAACCTGACGGAACTATAACCTCAGAAGAACCTGAACCCGAACCGGAATCGGAACTGCCTGAACTGGAATTATCGGAACTGCTTGAACCTGAGTTTGAACTTGAACCGCTTGAGCTTGAATTGCTTGAAGAACTGCTTGAGCTTGAACTCTGTGCAGCCTGAGCGGCCTGCTGAGCAGCAGCCTTCTGAGCGGCATAGTATTCACTGATTTTAGCCTCGATTTCGTCACTCTGTAAAGCGGCATTGTCAAGGGCGCTCTGTGCATTTGAATTTGATGCATAGAGGTTTTTAAGAATATCGTCATTCTCAGAAATAAGGTTATTGAACTCATCCTGATCAGACTTCAATGATGCCTGCTGAGTTTCAAGGTCTTTCTTGTCAGCCTCAAGAGATTCCTTCTGAGTGCTGAGTTCATCAAGCTTTGTCTGAATTTCGCTGATAAGCTCCTTGTCGCTGTTTGCAAGGCTCTTTACAAGTTCAACCTTGTCAACGAGATCGGAGAAATCCTTTGCGCCGAAAATGATTTCAAGGTCTGTTGCATTGCCTGACATATAGAGAATTCTGAGTCTGTTTGCGAGTGCGTCAAACTGATCCTCAACTTCTGAAAGTCCCTTGTCATAAGCATCCTGCTTTTCCTTGATGTCATCGTTAAGGCTTGAAATTTTCTCACGGGTAACTGCAATCTTTTCGTCAAGAACCTGAACCTTGCTTACAAGGGCGTTCTTGTATTCCTCTTTTTCTGCGATATCAGACTTTGTATCATCAAGAATCTTCTGATACTTCTGATTTTCCTGCTCAAGGTCCTGAAGCTGCTGTTCAAGGTCTGAGATGCTGTCCTCAGCAGAAACAGTAGTCGGGATTGCCATTGGAATCGAAATCATGCATACGCAGAGCATTGCACATAAAATTCTTTTTAATTTGTTCATTGTAATCTCCTCCTTTAAGATTTCTGTCGGGATTACCAACCGAGTATTTCGTTACCTTCCATTTTAAGGTATTTTCTGATTGAAATAAAGCTACCGAAGAAACCGATAACAATACCTGCAATCGCAAACAAGCCGCCTGTAATCCAGATTACATTGTTAATCGGAATAAAGACAATCGGAACAATCTGCTGAACAAGAGCCTGTGCAGCCTCATAGAGGATTGCAATTGCGCCTGTTGAAAGAATTGCGGAGATAAGTCCGATTATCATACCTTCAATAAGAAACGGCCATCGTACAAACGAGTTTGTTGCACCAACCGATTTCATAATGCTGATTTCAAATCTTCGTGAATACATTGTTGCACGAATTGTGTTGGCAATGATGAAGATTGAAATGATTGTCAATGCGCACACAACAGCAACGCAAATCATATTGACAAGATTGCTGATGTCCGTAAGCTTTTTGGCAAGTTCACGGTGACTGCTGAAACTTTCAACACCGTCAATTTTCTTGATTTGTGCAATAGTTTCATCGTACTTTGACAAATCCTTCATAACAACAATGAAAGAATCGGGAAGTTTGTTTCTGCCCTGCATTTCTGCAAAGAGGTCATCGCCGAGAGTTGATTTATACTGCTTTATCGCATCTTCCTTTGAATAGAAAGTTGCAGACTCAACATTGTCAAGCTTTTCAATTGCTTTTCCGACATAAACAGCCTCAAGCTGTGAATATCCGTCTTTAATGTATACAGAGGTTTCATTTGACTTGCCGACAGATTCAACAACCTTGTCAACATTCAATGAGAAAAGTGCCGCCGCACCTGTGAGAACAAGACAGCTTATAAGTACGCAGACAGAGGCGATACTCATAATACGGTTGTTCCACACATTTTTGAAACCCTCTTTTGTCAAATAACCAAATCCGGTCATATCAAAAATCCTTTCAAAATTCTATTTGCGTCAACGCATTATTCCGGAACAACCACTGCATTGTCGGGATAATCGGGTTTGTTTTCTTCTTCGCCGCTGTCATCACCGTAATCGGCAGTATAGTCATCAGTAACGAGCGAATCTTTTGTGTCGCTCTTAATTTTTCCGTGGTCAAGAACAACAACTCGTCTGTCAAACTCACGAACAAGGTCATGTTCATGCGTTACAACAATAACGGTTGTGCCTGTTGCGTTAATCTCATTGAGAAGATCAATGATTTCGTGTGACATCTCAGGGTCAACATTACCTGTCGGCTCATCGGCAATAATAATTTCGGGGTTATTTACAAGCGCTCTTGCAAGGCTTACACGCTGTTGCTCACCGCCCGAGAGTTCACTCGGTCTGTTTTTCATCTTATCTTTAAGACCAACAAGTTCAAGCACATACGGAACACGCTTTTTGATTACTGCCGAAGATTTTCCGACAGCACGCATTGCAAACGCAACATTGTCGAAAACATTCATCTTATCAATAAGTCTGAAATCCTGAAAAACAATGCCCATATGACGGCGAAGATATGGAACTTTGCTCCTTCTCAGCCTTGTAACATCAGTATCGTTGATAACGATTTTGCCCGATGTCGGAGTTTCTTCATGCATAATAAGTTTGAGGAATGTACTCTTGCCTGCGCCCGATGCGCCAACGATGAATACAAACTCACCCTTATCAATACTCAGCGTGATACCGTTGAGTGCATGAGTGCCGTTAGGGTATGTTTTAGACACATTTATAAAATCAATCATAAAGTCACCTTTATTTTGTAGTTATTATACAAATACACACAAAAAGTCAAAACGCCCAAAGCATAGCAAAGCGCTATGCTCGGGCACACTTTAACTAAATCAGTATTTTGTAGGACTTGCGTTGAGGTATTTCTTAACCATAAGAGCTACCTTGAACACGATTGCGTCCTCAAACTCACGGAGGTCAAGACCTGTGAGCTTTTTAATTTTTTCAAGTCTGTACACAAGAGTGTTTCTGTGCACGAAAAGCTTTCTTGATGTTTCTGAAACATTGAGGTTGTTTTCAAAGAAACGCTGGATTGTAAAGAGAGTTTCCTGATCAAGGCTCTCAATTGAACCACGCTTGAAAACCTCTTTGAGGAACATCTCGCACAATGTTGTAGGAAGCTGATAGATAAGACGGGCAATACCGAGGTTATCATAGCTTACGATTGTACGGTCTGTGTCAAATACTTTTGCAACCTCAAGAGCCGACTGAGCCTCCTTAAAGCTTCTTGCAAGGTCCTTGATACCTGTAACTGTTGTACCGATACCGACAACGCAATGTGTGTAGAACTCGCTCGAAAGTGTGTCTGAAATCGAGCTTGCAAGCTTTTCAAGGTCACGGCTCTCTGTGTCAGGCTTAATTTCCTTAACAAGTGCAATTTCAACCTCGTTGATGTTGATAACAAAGTCCTTTGACTTGTCGGGGAAAAGATTCTGAATTATATCATAAGCGGAAACATCTGTTTTTGAAACAATTTTTATAAGCAGGCATACGCGGGAAACTTCGCTGTTAAAGTGAAGTTCTCTTGCTTTAAGGTAAATGTCACCCGGAAGAATGTTGTCAAGAATAACATTCTTGATAAAGTTTGAACGATCATACTTTTCGTCATAATACTGCTTAATGCTTGCAAAAGAAACCGACAAAAGCTGAGCATACTTCTGAGCATACTCATCGGTACCCTGAACAAATACTGCATAATCATACTTTGCATTGCTGCCGAAAGATCTGTATGTATAGCCGTTTACAACAAACGGTGCTGTTGAGCTGAGTGTTTCGGAATTAACGCTCTCGTTTACCTCGCCGATTTTTCCAAGCTCGGAGCAGGCAATAACAACCGAAGTCTCGTCAATTACGCCAATCGTTCTGTCGATTGCATCTTTCATCTGGTGTACAATACCTTGAAATAATCTGTTTGACATAAATTTTTACCTCGTTTTCTCCGCAGTTATATATTGTGATTGTAAAGAGTTCAATAAAATACAATCTGTCTCATATACATATTACACAAAAACGAGAAAAAAATCAACCTCTATTTACAATTTTTCTTGAATTTTTTTAGAGAATTTGCATAATTAGCAAAAAGTTACAGTTTTGAAAGCAAAATTAAACAATTGTTACAGAATTTTATCCGTTTTTTAATATATCACAACATTGTGTTGGTTTTGTGACAAAATACGAAAAATGTTTATTCATCAGGCGAAACACTTTTTTAATTGAAAAATTGAAAATTAAAAACGGAAAGTTGAAAATTATTGTTACAACAACCATTTTCTTCCGCCAAACGCAAAAACAGCGGAGCATAACGCTCCGCCGTAAAAGACCGAATTAAATTATAATCAGTTTGTGATTGTTTTCTCAGTATCCTTATCAAAGATGTGGAGTTTGCTGAGGTCGAAAGCAATCTGGATTTCGTCACCCGGCTTAGCTGTTGAAGTTGGTTCAACACGAGCTGTGATTGGTGTGCCGTTAATATTTACATAGAGGTAAATTTCAGCACCCATAAGCTCTGTAACATCAACATTAGCTGTGAGGAGGCACTCAGACTTAGCGAGTTCTTCTGGCTCGTCATGAACATGCTCAGGACGGATACCGAATACAACTTCCTTGCCAACATAGTTGTCGAGGTCAGCGTTAACCTTTGACTCCGGAACCGGAATGTGGTACTTGTCAAAGTCAAGAGTGAACTTGCCGCCGTTCTTAGAAAGAGTAGCGTTGATGAAGTTCATCTGAGGTGAACCGATAAATCCTGCAACGAACATATTGCAAGGCATATCATAGAGGTGCTGAGGAGTATCAACCTGCTGAATGAAGCCGTCCTTCATAACAACAATTCTTGTACCCATTGTCATAGCCTCTGTCTGGTCATGAGTTACATAGATAAATGTTGTGCCAAGACGCTGATAGAGCTTTGAAATCTCTGTTCTCATCTGAGCACGGAGCTTAGCATCAAGGTTTGAAAGCGGTTCGTCAAGAAGGAATACCTTCGGGTTACGAACGATAGCACGACCGAGAGCAACACGCTGTCTCTGACCACCTGAAAGAGCCTTTGGCTTTCTGTCAAGATACTGCTCGATACCAAGGATTCTTGCAGCCTCTTCAACTCTTCTCTTGATTTCTTCCTTAGAGAACTTACGAAGCTTAAGGCCGAATGCCATGTTATCATATACAGTCATATGAGGATAAAGAGCATAGTTCTGGAATACCATTGCGATATCTCTGTCCTTAGGAGCAACATCGTTTGCGAGTGTGTCGCCGATGTAGAGTTCACCCTTTGAAATATCCTCAAGACCTGCGATCATTCTGAGGGTTGTTGATTTACCGCAACCTGAAGGACCAACGAGAATGATGAATTCTTTGTCGGCAATTTCAAGGTTGAAGTCTGTAACAGCAGTTACACCGCCGTCATAGATTTTGTAAACATGTCTTAATGAAACATTTGCCATTGTGTATAAACCTCCAATTAGTCGATAACGATAAAGTTCTTAGCTTTATTACATACAATAATATACCACTTTTCGCACAATTTGACCATACCGAAAATGACCAAAGATATATGCATTATTTTATTTAAAACCGACACAGGATAAAATTTGGATGCACTTTTTAGTGTATATTGCCGATAAAAACCAACTTTTTATCCAAATTCGTCAACAATCTGCACTCGCCTATGTGCAAATTGCTATCAAGATACAAACTGCCTATTGAAATTCGTTGAAGATGCACAACTTTTAATCCACAACACAAAAACATTTTTTTAACCTGATGATATTTGCCCTCACAAATTGTGACAATTCCGGTTTTTTTGTCGTTTTCATCACATTCAAGCACGGCACTACGACATTTTGTTCCATCAGAGAACACGATTCCGTTAAAAAAAGCCTTAATAGTATCACTTGTGATTTCTCCGTCAAGCTGTGCAACATACTTCTTGTCCACATGCTTTTTAGGCGAAGTTATGCTGTGTGCAAAGTCGCCGTCATCGGTAATCAGAAGCAGTCCTTCCGTGTCACGGTCAAGTCTGCCAACGGGAAAAAGTCCCTTTCGTTTCATATCTTCGGGAATAATATCAATAACCGTCTTAAACTGCCTGTCCTCGGTTGCCGACACAACTCCTGCAGGCTTGTTCATCATTATATATATGTATTTGCTGTAATTCAAAGCCTGTCCC
>CACXYD010000052.1 GCA_902771755.1 uncultured Ruminococcus sp.
ATCGTCTACATATGTATTCGATTGTAGATGAACGTATTCATGTTAATTTTCGCATGGTTCATAATAGGTTTCAAGACGTGGATTTATTTGACGGTTACAGATGTTGAAAATGAGGGAAAGCAGTTTTTCGGGTTTGATTTTTATACCGCTGATATTTTTGATTATGATAATTTCTTTTAAAGAAATATCAAGTTCGACAATATTATTATCTGCATCGAACAAAACAAGTTCGGCACTGTTTCTGTCAATTTCAAAGCCATTGGATTTTAAAAATCCGTAGTCAGTACCGTAAGAATTTGCAAGCACTTTGCTGTTATCAATCATCTTTTGATACAGAACCGAGTCAATTTTATTCTTATCGATTCTTTCAAAAATCGGGATATTAAGCGTATGTTTGCACCTTTTGCACTGATATATGAGCCACACATCGAGTCTATTTCCGTTAGCATTAACACGAAAACAACCCGTGTTTACAAAATTCTGAATCTGATTGCAGCCACTGCAATTATGAATAATCTCATAATATTTTAATAATTTTAAAGAATATACATTGTCCGTATAGTTCACTTTAACTCCTTTACAAGCCTTTGTTTAAAGTGAAGCTATAACCGTGTATTAAATTTTATTTGAAATAGCCTCACTCACGAGGCTGTGCAGGTGTAGTCATAGATAAAATTCCTCCTATAGATTTTTTGACTGAAACACAAGGCAATTCTATCATTTTGATAGGCCGTTGTCAAATGAAATATTTAAAATATTGCTATATGTATCCTCCCGACTTAGAATGAAAAATCAAGTAGGGAGGAATTTTTATGATTACTTTTTCTTTTTCAATTCATTTTTGAAGCATTTTTTATCGAATGAGGGGTTGAAGGCGTAGAAGTTCTTTTCGTTGAGTTTATCGGTTAAGAGGCGGAGGTTTTCGCCGAAGCGTTGATAGTGAACGACCTCACGGGCACGCAGAAAGCGAATCGGATCTTTTACATCGTAGTCATCGCAGAATCTGAGAATGTTATCGTAGGTTGTGCGGGCTTTTTGCTCGGCAGCCATACTTTCGTGAAGGTCGGTTATCGGATCGCCTTTAACCTGCATTGATGCAGCCGTATAGGGAAAACCTGCGGCCGCTTGTGGGAAAATTCCTGTTGTGTGGTCAACAAAGTAATCGCTGAAACCCTGTTCCTTGATTTCATCCTCGGTGAGGTCTTTTGTCAGCTGATACACGATTGCACCGATCATTTCAAGGTGATTGAGTTCTTCCGTGCCGATGTCGGTAAGAGTTCCTTTGAGTTCTGGTAAGGGCATTGCAAATCGTTGACTCAGATATCGCAATGACGCACCCAACTCACCGTCCGGACCGCCGTATGGCAGAATGTTACTTATTTTGACTGAGAAATATGTTGAGGTGGGAGGCTTTGCGGTCAAATATTATTCTTTTTGTAATTATGGATAGTAAGTCGTTTTGCGTTTTTAAGGGATAATTTTCTTTAATCGAGAAAGCATCATTAATTAAATTGTTCGTTATAAGAATATTGATTGTTTTAATTACAACTTTTTCAATCTTTTCAATTTTTACGCTGTGCGATGAATGGCAGTTGCCGTGAATGTAGGCGGAGCATTGGAGAAAATTATTTTTAATCGGAACGAGGGTTGAGTTGCAGTTTGAACACTTGACAAGATTTTGAATAAGGTGTCTAATTTCAGTTTGTTTATGGGAATGTTCTCTATTTATTATTCTTTGCAAGAATAATATTTGCCTTGTTTGTTCAAAAATTACTTCATCAACAATCGGTTCGTGAATGCCGTTTGAAATTATCAAATTTTCGTTATGGAAATCTCTGCCTGTTTTGCAGATTGGATTCCACCTGATATTTCCGATATAAACGGGATTTTGCAGAATGTATTCAACGGCACGGCAATCCCAGCGGTTATCTTTTGTGGTTCTGATTTCTGCCGAATTCAAGTTGTCGCAAATCATTTTTATATCTTTGCTATTCAAAAAATCGACGAAAATTTTTCTGACAATTTTAGCTTTTTCGACATCAACAGCAAGTTTGCCGTCAGCAACTTTATAGCCAAAAGGTGCAATGCTGACGATACCGCCACGCTCTGCTTTTTCGGTCATTCCTCGTCTTACTTCACCCGAAAGCCGAATTGAATAGTATTCGTCCGACCATTCTATAATGCGTTCAATCAGCTTGCCAAACGGGCCGTCATCAACGGGTTCGGACACGCTTATAACTTCAATTCCGTTTTTCCTCAACAGCGATTTATAGAAAATGCTTTCCTCTTGATTGCGTGCAAATCTGGAAAATTTCCACACAAGCACCGCTGAAAATGGGGGAGGCTTTTGTTTTGCAAGACTTATCATTCGGTTGAATTCAGGTCGCTTGTCGGCATATCTTCCCGAAATTCCGTTGTCACGAAAAATGAAATTTTCGTCAATCAGATAGCCTTTTTCATCGGCAAATTTTCTAATGATTTTCAGCTGACTTGACGGTGAAAGCTCGGTTTGATTTTCGGTTGACACCCTTATATATGCTGCCGCAAAGTGATTTTTGTTGCAATTTTCAGTCAATTTAACCACCTCTTGCAAGAATAATTCTTTTATGCAATAATATGCCTGCAATTGGCAGAAAATTCTTCGGCAAATTTCTCTAAAACACTTTACTTTGCTAACACACTAATGTATAATATACAAAGGTTGTTTTGCAAGACGATTTGCAGAACATAGGAAGAGAGTATATTAGATTACGGAGGATTTTACTATGAAAAAGAAAAAGTTACTTTCATTACTTCTTGCAGGTGCAATGTCAGCGTCAATTCTCGTAGGTTGCGGTTCTTCTGCAACGGACTGGGATTATATCTCAAACAAGGGAGAGCTTGTTATCGGTGTTACATATTTTGAGCCGATGAACTACCTTGATGCAGACGGCAAGCTTACAGGCTTTGAAACTGAGTTTGCAGAGGCAGTTTGCGAGAAAATGGGTGTTACTCCAAAGTTCCAGAAAATTGATTGGGATTCAAAAGAGGTAGAGCTTAACTCAAAGACAATCGACTGCATCTGGAACGGTCTTACAATTGATGATGACAGAAAGTCAACAATGGATATTTCAACTCCTTATATGGAGAACAAGCAGGTTATGGTTGCAAAGTCTGATGTTGCAGACAAAATCAAGTCAGCTGATGACCTCAAAGACAAGACAGTTGTTGCAGAGAAGAAGTCAGCAGGTGAAACTGTTGCTCAGACAGACGAGTTCTTCTCAAGCGCAAAGTATGTTTCTGTTGACGCACAGGCTAAGGCACTTCTTGAGGTTAAGTCAGGCACAGCAGATGTTGCGGTTATCGACTATGTAATGTCAATCGGTACACTCAAGAGCGGTTCAGACTATGCAGACCTCAAGGTTGTTGACGGCAAAGACTTCTCACCTGAGCAGTACGGTATTGCACTTCGTAAGGACAGCCCTGAAACACTCAAAAAGCTTAACGATGCAATTCAGGCAGTTGCCGATGACGGTACACTTGATAAGATTGCAGAGAAGTACAGCCTTCAGGATCTTCTTCTTGTAAAAAAGAAATAATTTCAGTAAAATAAGTTTGTACATACAGGGCGGACTATGTTCGCCCATTGTGCTTTTTTAGGATTATAGATTTATAGGATTAAAGTTTGAGTACCTTTTGCTGCATCAACAATTGAAAAATGAAAAAATTCTACAAGGCGGGCGTCCAATGAACGCCCCTACAAGATTGTTGTGCAAAATAGTGCGTAAACTGAAAATACTTGGATAGAGTGGTATATAAAATGGATCAATTTTTTAATGTAAGCGAACAGTTGCTTGAGGGATTCGGCGAAAACTGTATAATTTTCATCGTAACCTTGCTTGCGGCAATTCCGCTCGGACTTATTATTTCAATGGGTTCAATGTCAAAATTCAAGCCGTTAAAATGGCTCACAAAAACATTTGTGTGGATAATCAGAGGTACTCCGCTGATGCTCCAGCTTTTCGTAGTATTCTATGTTCCGCCACTTGTGTCAAACGGCAGCGTGACATTTGCACGAATGAATGCCGCACTCATCGCCTTTATAATCAACTATGCCGCATATTTTTCGGAAATCTTCCGTGGCGGTATCGAGTCTGTTCCAAAAGGACAGTATGAGGCAGGTCAGGTGCTTGGCATGACAAAAGGTCAGATTTTCTTCAAGGTTGTGCTTTTGCAGGTTGTAAAGAAAATCACAGCACCTATGGGCAACGAAATTATCACTCTTGTAAAAGATACTTCGCTTTCAAGCGTTATCGCAATTCCGGAAATTCTTATGAGAGCAAAGGATTTCTCAATGCAGGGACTCATCTGGCCGCTTTTCTATTCGGCAGTATTCTTCCTCGCATTCTGCGGAATTCTCACATTGCTTTTCTCATTTATCGAGAAAAAGCTCGATTACTACAAGGGTTAAGGGGGAAAGGTTATGTCTTTGTTAAATGTTGAAAACATCCGTAAAAGCTACGGCAAAACAGAGGTTTTGAAAGATATCAGCTTTTCTCTTGAAAAGGGCGAAGTCCTTGCAATTATCGGCTCATCGGGTTCTGGCAAGACAACACTTTTGAGATGTCTTAACTTTCTTGAAACTCCGGGCAACGGTAAGATTTCCGTCAATGACGAAGTGCTTTTTGACAGCAATGACAGCACAGCAAAGAGCGACAGCGAAATCAGAAAAAGACGACTCCACTTCGGACTTGTGTTCCAGTCATTCAACCTTTTTCCGCAGTATACGGTAATCGAAAATATTATGCTTGCACCAAAGCTTGCCGCAAAAGAACAGATAAAGCAGACAGGCGAATATATGGGTGCAAAGAGCTATAAAGATGCACTTGAAATTATCAAGAACAACGCAAAGTCTTTGCTTGAAAAGGTAGGACTTTCCGAAAAGAGCGAGTCATATCCGTGCAATCTCAGCGGCGGTCAGCAACAGCGTGTTGCAATTGCAAGAGCACTTGCACTCAATCCTGATGTTCTTTGCTTTGACGAACCGACTTCCGCACTTGACCCCGAACTTACAGGCGAGGTGCTTAATGTTATCCGCAGTCTGAAAACTTCCGACAGCACAATGATTGTTGTAACTCATGAAATTGAGTTTGCAAGAGATGTTGCCGATAAGATTATCTTTATGGCTGACGGTGTAATCGCCGAAGAGGGTACTCCCGAACAGGTAATCAATAATCCGCAGAACCCGAGAACTCAGGCATTTTTGTCAAGGTTCAACTGATAACTAAGTATTCAGATAAGAAAAGCACTCGAAAGGGTGCTTTTTTACATATTTTTGCAAATATCCTTGAAAAGCTTATATTATTGTGCTATACTGATCGTGTCATTCACTGACAAAGGCTAAAAGCCTAAAAAATGAGAAATCCCGATAGGGAAAACGGAGGAAAAACAAATGAAAAGAATTTTCACAATCAGCGTTGCGGCTGTAATGGCACTCATTATGATGCTTTCATTCACAGCTTGCGGCAACTCAACACTCGGTTATTACAAGCTCGACAGCATTTCTGCAAGCGGTATCAGCCTTGAAGGCAGCAACCTTGCAGCATTTGGTATGGGCGATGCTTACCTTCTCCTTAAGGAAGATGGCAAGGCTGAACTTTCAGTAGCAGGTGAAACAACTGAAGCTACATATGATGACAAGACAATCACATCTAACGGTGAGAGCCTTAATTACACACTTAAGGACGGCGTTATCACAATTAAGTCAGATGACGAGGGCACAATGGTATTCAAGTATGACGCTAACTTCAAACCCGAATCTTCTGATTCAGAGTCATCAAAGTAATTGAAACTTAACGGTGCAAAAATTTCGGCAGTCCAAATCGGACTGCCGTTTTTGTATATCAAGCAAAAAAAACAAGGGCAACGGAATTTCCGCTGCCCATAATTTTTATGAGATTTTATCAGTCTGAAAGACACTCGTCAAGCGCATCAATAATTGCGTGCTTGTCCATGTGCTGACCAATGAATACAAGCTTGATTTCTCTGTCACCGTATTTTTCGTCCCACTTTTCAGCCATATCGGGATACTCTGCAAGATAGAGTTTCTGCTGTTTCTTTGGGAATGCGGCAAGCCACTTGCCCTGCTCTGTAGCAGTAATCTGTACACCTGCCTGCTCAAATACATAAACATCCTCTCTCTTGTCATCAAACCAGAGAACACCCTTTGCACGGACTACGCTCTTTGGCCAGTTCTCAACAAACTGCTGAAGCTTGTCCTGATTGAAAGGACGAATGCGGTGGTAAACGAATGAACCGATACCGTATTCTTCTTCGCCGTCCTCATGATTGTGGTCATGGTGGTGACAGCAATGACCATGTTCATGGTCGCAATGAGAGTGGTCAAGACCGTCCTCATCATGGTCATGGTCGTGATCGTGATGCTCGTGTTCGTCATGATCTTCATCGTGGTGGTGATGGTGGTGATGATGACCGTGGCGGTCTGTGTCCTCGTCATCTTCATCCTTATCATAAATCTGAGCCCAACCTGCTGATGCGGCTGTTTCTTCAAAGTTAAAGCACTTTGTGTCGAGAATATCCTTAACTTCGACCTTGCCGAACTGTGATTCAATAATTCTAGCCTTTGGCTGAAGTGTCTTAATCATAGCCTTAACTCTCTTGAGTTGTTCCTCTGTTACCTTATCAACCTTGTTGAGTATGATTGTTGAGCAGAACTCAATCTGCTGAATAAGAAGGCTCTCAACATCTTCTTCGTCAACATCTTCTTTGAGAAGGTCATCGCCGCAACCGAATTCTGTTGCCATACGGAGTGCATCAACAACTGTAACAATGTTGTCAAGACGAACAAGCTCGGGAATATTGTTTTCCTTGTCGCCCTCAAGAACTGAGATTGACTGTGCAATAGGAAGGGGTTCACAAATACCGCTTGCCTCAATGAGAATGTAGTCAAACTTGCCTGACTTTACAAGGTCTGTAATCTGGTTGATAAGGTCAACACTCAAAGTACAGCAGATACAGCCGTTTGTAAGCGGAACAAGGTTTGTGTCTTTCTGAGTAACAACGCCTGCCTTCTGAATAAGCTCTGCGTCAATGTTTACTTCACCGATATCATTTACGATAACGGCACACTTGTAGCCCTCCTGATTGCCGAGGACATGGTTGATAAGAGTAGTTTTGCCTGCACCGAGGTAACCTGTGAGGAGAGTTACGGGAACAGGAAGCTTAATGTTAGCCATATATTTCATTTCCTTTCATTGAATTGTGCTTATTTAATGCGGGATACCGCTATCCTTAAATATAACACTTTGCAAAATTATTGTCAATACAAAGTGCGGAGAGCGGTCAATGCAAATGTCTGATTATTGCTGTACATTTTGTATTTTTCGTATAATGACCTTTTATTTATCTCGGTTTTATGTTACAATAGTCAAAAGTAATTTTACGGAGATAGATTATGATTATACTTGCATCCGCTTCCCCAAGAAGAAAAGAGCTTTTTAGCTTTATAACAACCGACTTTAAAATTGTTCCTGCCGACATTGACGAAACTGTTGAGGACAATGTTCCGCTTGAAAAGCGTCCCGAATATCTTGCCACCCAAAAGGCATTGCATATTTCAAACAACGGCTATGAAAATGACATTGTAATCGGTTGTGACACGGGAGTTTTTGTTGACGGCAAAATGCTTGGCAAACCTAAGAACAGGGAAGATGCCGAGAATATGTTAAGACTGCTTTCGGGCAGACAGCATAAAGTTATTACGGGCTGTTGTACCGTCAAGAACGGTGTTGCAAAATCATTTTCCAATGTAACGCTTGTTGAATTTTTTGAACTTTCCGATTCGGAAATTGAGGAGTATATTGCAACGGGCGAGCCTTTTGATAAGGCAGGTGCATACGGAATACAGGGCAAGGGTTCTTTGCTTGTAAAAAAGATTGACGGCGACTATTTTAATGTTGTCGGACTTCCCGTAAGTGAATTAAACAGGATTTTAAAAAAGGAGTATTCATATGAATGATAATATAAGTAAGACAGTCAATGAAATTCTCGAAAGCTATTCAAAGTATGAACAGACTTGCAGACTTTCGGAAGATAACATTATCAACAAATCGGTGCTTATTCAGGTGCTTGAGGAAATCCGCAAGCTGTTGTTCCCGGGCTACTTTGACAAGAACAGAGTAAGAGAAGAATACATCGGCTATATTGTCGGCGACAGAATAGAATTTATTCAGTACAACCTTAAAAAGCAGATTGCAAAGGCTTTGAAGGGTTGCGAAAAATGCAACGACCTTTCATATGACGAGGTTATGGAAAAGTCAGAAAAGCTGGTTTATGAGTTTCTCTCAAAGATTCCGTCAATCCGTGATTATCTTGCAACAGATGTTGTTGCGGCTTTTAACGGCGATCCTGCCGCATACAGTACGGATGAAATCATTCTTTGCTATCCGGGATTTTTCGCAATCACGGTTTACAGAGTTGCCCATGAATTGTGGAAACTTAAAATTCCGATGATTCCGAGAGTTCTTTCAGAATACGCCCACGGACTTACGGGAATTGACATTCACCCCGGTGCGACAATCGGCAAGTATTTCTTCATCGACCACGGTACAGGCATAGTAATCGGTGAAACAACCGAGATAGGCGAGAATGTAAAAATCTATCAGGGTGTAACCCTCGGTGCGTTGTCAACAAGAAAAGGTCAGCAGCTTAAAGGCGTTAAAAGACATCCTACTATCCGTGATAATGTTACAATCTATTCGGGTACAACTATCCTCGGCGGTGAAACCGTAATCGGCAAGGGTGCAACAATCGGCGGTAATGCCTTTATCGTAAACTCAATTACCGAGGGCATGAAAGTAAGCATCAAAAACCCCGAACTCCAGTTCAGTCCCGACCTTTCGGAAAATAATCAGGATAAGTATTGGTATTGGATGATTTAAGCTGACGCTTTAGTGGAAAATTGAAAATGGAAAATTGAAAATTTTGGTCGGGAAGAAAGTTTTGCATATAACAAACTCCACATTCCCGACCGTATTCATATTGAATTGCATTGCAAATCATTGATATAAATAAAATTCCATAAAAGAACAAAAGGCGATTATATAAACCACAATTAAAGGAAGTGACAATATGCCCGACTTTACAATACGATACGCTAAAAAATCCGAACTCGACCGAGTGAATGAAATCCGTTATCAGGTCAACAAGGTTCACTCTAACGGCAGACCTGATATATTCCGAGATGATTTCTGCGATGAAATGAAAAAGATAGTATATAAAGTTTTTGACGGCGAAAATTCCGATGTTATTGTTGCCGTGAACGGTGATACAATCTGCGGATTTGCAACGGTTGAATACATAATCAAGGAAAAATCTCCGTACGGGTTGCAGAGAAAATTCTATCAGATTGCAGAATTCGGAGTTGATGAAAACTTCCGCAGAATGGGCGTTGCAACCAAGCTGATAAATTTTTGCAAACAAGAGGCTAAGAACAAAGGCTTTGACAGGCTGGAACTTGATGTGTGGGAATTCAACGAGGGTGCAATAAAGTTTTACGATTCCGTAGGATTCAAAACCTACAGAGAATACAAGGAAATGAATATTTAAACCGAAAAAATCCGTATGAAGATTGCTCTCCATACGGATTTTGTTTTGCGTATCAAATTTTGTTTATCGCCATTTAAAGGTGACGAGTCCGTAAACATAGATGAATGCAATAGCACTCGGAACTACATATTTGAAAATCGGTTTCATCCACGAACGCACTTTCATACCGACGCCCGTGTTGGCTTCTTTAATGAAGTTATCCCAACCCCAGCCGAACTTGTTGCAACAGAACAGAGCAAGCACAAGAGAACCGAGCGGAAGAACATTTGTGGAAACAATGAAGTCCCAAAAATCAAGCCATGTTGTACCCTCTGCAAACGGCTGAAAATGAAGAACGCTGAATCCGAGAGCCGTTGTTAGTGCAAGCACAAACACGACAATTCCGCACACAAGACTGCCTTTTCTTCTTGACCATCCTGTCAAGTCACGAATCATTGCAAGAATGTTTTCACAAACACCCAAAACGGTTGACATTGCCGCAAACACCATGAACAGGAAGAAAAGCGAACCCCATATTCTTCCGCCGGGCATATTGTTGAACACGGTTGCCATTGTGTCAAACAAAAGGCTTGGACCCGAATTAACTTCAAGGTTGTAAGTAAAGCAGGCAGGGAAGATGATAATGCCGGCAAGCAGAGCCACGAGTGTGTCAAGTGAGATAACATTGATTGCCTCGCCCATAAGTGAACGGTCTTCCCCACAACAACATCGCCGTTAATTTTTGAAAAGTCGGGTTTGAGGTAAAATGTCATACCCTCACCCGAACCGCTCAAAAACAGACTGTGGATTGCAAGCACAATCATAAGTGCAAGCAAAGCAATCATCATATATTTTGTCACCCTCTCAAGTCCACCCTGAATGTTGAACGAGAGTATAACAAATGCGATTACAACCGTTATCATCATAAAAATAACATTGACAGACGGATTTGCAATCATTGTGGTAAACCCGAGATCACGATTGTTTCCTATCAGAAAATTTATGAAGTAGTAAATTATCCAACCGCAAACCACGGTGTAAAAAGCCATAATTGCAAGATTGCCCACAAGGCATGCCCAGCCGAAACCGCCCCATTTTTGCTTTGGCTTTTCAAGTTTGCGGTACATTTTAATCGGACTTGTCTGTGCCGCTCTGCCGACTGAAAATTCCATAATCAAGCACGGAATTCCCAGAACTATAAGACAGATGATGTACACAAGCATAAAACTTCCGCCACCGTTTTGTCCGCACATCCACGGGAACTTCCACACATTTCCGCAACCGATTGCACAGCCTGCCGAGAGCATTATAAAGCCGAGTCGGCTGCCTAATTTTTCACGATTCACAACATAAGTCCTCCCGATAATTTATTTTATCTACACAATATTTATTCGTCACAAATACTGCTCCTTTGTTTATTTTGCAATACAAAGAGTAGTATAGCAAATAAAATACCATTTGTAAAATTGATAAAACTGTGCTATAATAACGAAAATATCGTTTGTGTAAAAGAGGATTTAGTTATGGATACCAATGTGCTTAAAACATTTGTTGCTGTGTGTGAATATTCGGGATTTTCTGCCGCAGCGGAAAAGCTCGGCTATACACAGTCAACCGTTTCGTCACAGATAAAACAGCTTGAAAGTGAGCTTAACACGGTGCTTTTTGACCGCTTTTACCACAGAATCAGCCTGACTTCGGACGGAATAACCGTTCTGCAACACGCAAGAGAAATTCTTGAATCCCACGAAAAGATGCTTGAGGATTTGCGTACACCCGAAACTGTTGAGGGCAACATTCGCCTTGCAATGTCAAGTTCAGTCTGCAACCGATTTTTCAAGGACGATTTTCTTGAGTTCAGAAAGCATTTTCCGAACATTCATCTTGTTGTCGTCGAAAGCGGTACAGAGCGGATGTTTGATATGTTACGCAAAAATGAGGTTGATTTGATTTTCACGCTTGACAGCCACATTTACGATTCGGAATTTATAATCTGTGCAGAGCATGAGGAAAAGGTTCACTTTTTTGCATCGGTTGACAATCCGCTTTTGAATAGAAAAAATATTTCGTTAAAGGAATTATGTTCCGAGGATTTTGTACTTACCGAAAGCAATATGAGCTACAGAAAGTTGCTCAACAATGAACTTGCCGCACAATCGCTTGAAATTCACCCTGTTTTGGAAATAGGAAATCCGTTGCAGATTTGTTCTCTAATCAAAAACAGCAAGATGATTTCATTCTTGCCCGATTTTATAACGGAAGATTACTTCAATTCGGGAGGGATAAAGCATCTTCCCGTCAACGATTGCGATGTTTCGGTGTGGACGCAGTTGCTTATTCACAAAAACAAGTGGAAATCTCCTGCACTTAATGCGTTTATTGATTTCTATAGGGATGTCATTATGGAATAGTATGTATCACATTTTGCCTTACGCACCGCCGTATTGCGTTATGATAATCTTGGCAAGCTTTGCGTTCGGCTTTTTGATATTGACGGGGTACTGTAACTTTTTTTCATAGACAAACATCAGCAATCCTCCTCGTTTTCCCACGGCCACGGTCCTTTTATCCAGCTCCACATATTGGTGCTTGTCATACTCTTTCTCAAAGGACCGAATTTTTCTTCATATTCTTCAACGAGCGGTTTCAGTTTTTCTTTGAAACCGTTCATTTTTTGTATCATTGCCGTATCGTGTGGGTGAGTGTCAAGGTATATCTGAAGGTCAAGTGCGGCAAATTCGTAGGTTGAAATTTTCTTTAAAAGAATTTCTCTTTCAGTCAAGTCCTTCACCGCATTTCTTTCCGTAGAACGGTTTGTTGAGAACGGGGAACATTGTACCCGATTCAAGTCCCTGCAACGGACTGTAGGTTGGGGAGTCAAACTGTTGAAAGGGAACATATGCCATGGCTTCGCTTGTTCTCTTGGGCAGACTCGGTATTCCGTATTGCTGAGAAATAATTTCTTTAATCTCCAATTTAATTCTCCTTTTTGTTCATACTTATGAACATTGCTGTTCATTTTCATAATATGCTCGATTTACACTTGTGTTTACATAATAAAAAACAGAGCCGACAGCAATGCCGTCAGCCCTGTTAGAGAGGTTTTACCGTGAATATCTGATTGTTTAAGCAGCTTTTTTAGCTGAATTTGAAGTAACTTTTGCTATGATTGCAAAAACTACGCAAAGCACAATTCCAATTGCCGAAACAATGCCTACAAGGGTAAAGTCTGTGTTTGAAATGAGTGAAAAATCAAGCACGCCGCTGTCGGGATTCTGAAGTGATGCAAAAACTGCAACAGCGTCAACAATTACCGCAACCATAAGTGAAAGAATTGAAATTGATGCCGTAACAGTTTCTGTAAGGCTCTTTTCAACTTTCTTTGCAACGCTGATTTTCTCGCTTCTGAAGTTAAGACAACCAAAGAGCCAGAATACAGCCGCCGCATTGATTATTGTTTCGGGAATCATATATGTAGCGTTGTAGCTGAGTGAGTAGAGAAGTCCATCGGTTGAGGGGATTGAAACACCTGCCCATACAGTACAGCCCGAAATTACATGACAGATGTATCTTAAAGCACAAACTCCTACCGTACCTGTTACGGCAGCGGCAGACGGATTGCTGACCTTGTTTCTGAGAAAGCCTGCAAGACCGATAACCGTGAATGCGATTACATAGTCAAAGAGAATGATTGTTACAGCCGCCCAGAATGATGTTGCGTATGAAAGGTTTGATGCACCCTGAATAAGCTGAATAATGCTGAATACAAATCCGGAAAGCAATCCCCATTTTATACCGTGGCGGTATGAGATAATTACAATCGGAACAATGCTGAATGCGGTAACACTTCCGCCGTAGGGAAGTTCAAGGATTTTTACAAAGCTTAAAACTGCCGCAAGTGCAATCATAATTGCACATTCGCACATAACAAGTGCATTTTTCTTACTGTTCGTTTTCATTAAAACTACTCCTTAAAATAAAATTCTCTCGGAGAAAAAACACAACAAAAAAGGAGTATGCCAAAAAGACATACTCCAAGTGCGCACACTTCAAGCTTAATATGTCCCTTCGTTGGCATTATCCAAATCAGGTTGACGGTCGAAATCGAATTTCCTCTCAGCCGGTAACAGCTCCCGTTTTGTATGTGATTATTCTCACTTGTATAATTTAAATCAGAACAACGCTCTATTTTGCTCGCAAAGAGTAGAGCCTGTAACTGATTGCAAGCATTATTATAAACTGTATTTGACAATTTGTAAAGCCTTTTGTGTGCAATGTTACAGATAATCGGATATTAATTGACAAATGCTTTGCTTTTGTGCTAATATGTATCCTGAAAATTTGCGGGTTATTGCCGATTGGCATCGCATTTTACAATAATTTACAAACTAAATTGAAGAAGGGTTTTTAATGGACAGCAGATTTAATTCACCGGCTGAAATTGCATCGCTGGTGTCAAAATCAGGTGTGGCAAAATCAAAGCTTTCTCTGCCAAAGATGATTTTGCTCGGACTTATGGCAGGCGCATTTATCGCATTCGGCGGTGCGGCAAGTAATGTTGCAATGCACGGTGTTGCCGATGTGGGACTTGCAAGAGTTGTTGCGGGCGTAATCTTCCCAGTAGGACTTATGCTTGTTGTGTTTACGGGAAGTGAACTTTTTACAGGCAATTGCCTTATGATTATTCCGACACTTGAAAAGAAAATCAAGGCTGTTTCAATGATAAAGAACCTCGTTGTGGTTTATATTTCAAATTTTGTCGGCGCAATGATTATTGATTTGCTCATAACTTTTTCGGGACAGCTCAATTATTCAAACGGTGGACTCGGTGCTTTCACAATCAAGGTTGCACTCGCAAAAACAACTATCAATCCCGCAACAGCAATTGTCAGCGGAATACTTTGCAACATTCTTGTGTGTCTTGCAATTGTTATGGCGACAGGCGCAACAGATGCAATCGGCAAAATTTTCGGTGTGTTTTTCCCGATTTGTGCATTCGTAGTCTGCGGATTTGAACACTGCGTTGCAAATATGTTCTATATTCCGACAGGTGTTATGGCGGCAATGAATCCCGAATATGTTGCAAAAGCACAGGAACTCTACGGTATTACGGCACAGCAATGTCAGAATCTTGCAAACTTTTCGGGTTGCGAATCTCTGTTGTTTGTTACAATCGGCAACATAATCGGCGGTATGGTTTTCGTAGGACTTCCGCTTTATTTTGCCTATATTCGCAAAAAGAAAAATGCTTGATGCTATTTAATAAAATTACGGAGTATAAATGATTTTTAAAAACAGACGGATTCCTATTCTTGATCCGAACAACAGCCTTAAATTCAACTGATTTTCTGAATTTAAGGAGGAGCTAAAATTGAATAATCCGTTAAAGGA
>CACXYD010000053.1 GCA_902771755.1 uncultured Ruminococcus sp.
ACTTGGCGGGCGCCCGATGAGCGCCCCTACTGTTCGTTTCGATGTTGCCATCGAAACGATTGGCGAACACGGTTCGCCGCTACATTGGATTGTACAAACGGTCACAATTTTATGCTCGGGCATTTTTGTTTATCTAATAAAAAGGACTATCTTCATTAACAGAAACGGCGGTTCAATGTTACGCTCGGGCATTTTTTGTTTCTCTGATAAAAGACTATCTTCACGAACTAAAAAATACGAACGAAAAAATACGGCAGACTTGTGGGTAAGTCTGCCGTTGGTTGTTTATAGTATTGTTTTAGGCGTTATGTCTGTTTTTTAGAAAGTCAAACAGATTACATAATTGATTTAATGAGGCCGCCTTTTTTGATGATGTTCTGAATGAACTCTGGGAACGGTTCAGCCTGATATGTTTTGCCTGTTGTTTCGTTGGTGATGACACCTGTGTCAAAGTTTACGGAAACTGTGTCACCCTCTTTGATGTCCTTTGCGGCTTCGTCACATTCAAGAATCGGAAGACCGATGTTGATTGAGTTACGATAGAAAATTCTTGCAAAGGTTGATGCGATTACGCATGAAATACCGCTTGCCTTGATTGCGATTGGTGCGTGTTCACGGGAAGAACCGCAGCCAAAGTTCTTTTCGGCAACCATAATGTCGCCCTCTTTAACTTTGTTTACAAAATCTGCGTCAATGTCCTCCATGCAGTGAGCCGCAAGCTCCTTGTGAGATGCGGTGTTAAGGTAGCGAGCAGGGATAATTACATCGGTATCCACATTGTCGCCGAACTTGTGTACAGTACCTTTTGCGTTCATTATTTGTTACCTGCCTTTCTTATACCTTTTCGGGATCAACAATGTAACCTGCAACAGCACTTGCGGCGGCAACAGCCGGACTTGCAAGATAAACTTCGCTGTCAACATGGCCCATTCTGCCGACAAAGTTACGGTTAGTTGTTGAGATTGCTCTTTCGCCTGCGGCAAGAATACCCATATGACCGCCAAGACACGGACCGCAAGTCGGTGTTGAAACAACTGCGCCTGCCTCAATGAAGATATCGAAAAGACCTTCGTGCATAGCGTCAAGCCAAATCTGCTGTGTACCCGGGAAGATGATGCAACGAACATGCTTTGCAATCTTCTTGCCCTTGAGGATGTTTGCAGCGGCACGCAAGTCTGAAATTCTGCCGTTTGTGCATGAACCGATTACGCACTGGTCAATCTTGACCTCTTTCTCGCCGATTTCATCAACTGTTCTTGTGTTTTCGGGGAGGTGCGGGAATGCAACTGTCGGACGGAGAGTTGAAAGGTCGATTGTGTACTCCTCGTCATAAACAGCGTCCTCATCTGCTGTGTATTCAACAGGAGTACCCTGATATCTGCCGTTGCAGTATTCACGGGTGATGTCGTCAACAGGGAAGATGCCGTTCTTTGCGCCTGCCTCAATTGCCATGTTTGCAATGCAGAGTCTGTCGTCAATGTTGAGGTATTTAAGACCTTCGCCTGTAAATTCCATTGACTTGTAAAGTGCGCCGTCAACACCGATTTTGCCGATGATGTGGAGAATAACATCCTTACCGCTTACAAAACCCTGTGGCTTGCCTACGATGTTGAATTTGATAGCTGACGGAACTTTGAACCAAGCCTTACCGCTGATCATACCGGCAGCCATGTCTGTTGAGCCGACACCTGTTGAGAATGCGCCGAGTGCGCCGTATGTGCAAGTGTGTGAGTCTGCACCGATACAAAGACAACCCGGTCCTACAAGTCCCTGTTCAGGGAGAAGTGCGTGTTCAATACCCATCTGACCTACATCTCTGTAGTTTTTGATGTCATATTTGTCTGCAAATGTACGAACCTGCTTAACCTGTGTTGCTGCCTTGATATCTTTATTAGGTGTAAAGTGGTCCATAATCATTGCGATTTTTGTGTTGTCAAATACTGAGGTAGCGCCGTTTTCCTCGAATACATTAATGGCTACGGGAGATGTTACATCGTTGCCGAGAACCATATCGAGCTTTGCCTCAATAAGCTGACCAGCCTTGACTTCGCTGAGTCCTGCGTGAGCCGCAAGAATCTTCTGCGACATAGTCATACCCATAATAAATCACTCCTTTTCTTTTAAGTTAATTATTGCATACACCTTGCAAAAAGATTGTAAACTATGTTACAATTAAGGAAATAATTCGGATTATTAAGGCGGTGAATTATGGAACACACGATTAATGCTTACGGACACGCAAACAGCGCTGTTCATGAGAATATGCAGTCGCTGATTGAACAGTCGGGAAGCGTCAGAAAATACGCAAAAGACGAGATAATCTATCTTCAAGGCGACACGGCACAAAGCTTTTGTTACATTAAAAAAGGTAGCGTAAAGGTGTATATGAATTCCGTTGACGGCAACGAGAAAACTCTCAACACAGCAAGACACGGCGAGATTATCGGCGAGGGCGCTTTCTTTGACAAAAAGCCGAGAGTCAGCTCCGCAAAGGCGGTTACAAATACCGAAGTCATAATGATTGACAAAAAGCGATTGACCGACATAATCGCACAGCACCCGACACTTGCGTTTGAGTTGCTTGAAATCCTTGCAAACAGAATAAGACTTTTGTCGTCACAGCTTGACTCGATGACCTTTATGCAGGCGGACGCACGCATTGCAGGACTTTTGCTTGAAAGCGAGCATGACGGCATTGTTGCGATTACTCATGAAGAAATTGCCAACACGGTAGGAGTATCGAGGGTAACGGTCAGCAAAACTCTGAGCAGATTTGCAAAATCGGGATACATTTCTACCGAGTACCGAAGAATACTTATAAAGAGCAGAGAAAGCCTTGAAAGGCTTGTGAATGAGGACTGATTGTTGCAGTTTACAAAAGTATATAAATAGGTTAGAATACAGATAAGAACAAAAGGGGATTTTACATATATAAGGATAGGGGGAGTATTTGTGAAAAAATTAATACCCGTTTTGGCTGTGATTATGCTTGTACCGTTTGTGATTTGCTCATGCTTTACACAACAAGCCAAGAGTATGAAATTAAGCTATGAAGAAATTGAATTTCATGTGGGCGATACAAAACATATTTCGGTAACAATTGAACCCGAGGGTGCGGATGCGGGAAAAATCAGCTGGACATCTTCGGACAATAAAATCGTGACCGTTGATGACGGAACAATCACAGGCAAGTCAAAGGGAACAGCCGTTGTAACGGCAGAGAGCGAAAGCGGACTTAAAAAGCTTTGCAATGTGACCGTTCTTGACAAAGAAATCGAAAGCGTAACTCTGAGCGAGAGTTCAACTTCCGTAAAACAGGGGAGTAAAATTCAGCTTGAGGCAAAGGTAAAGCCCGTTGATGCACCGTCCGACAACCTTGTGTGGTCGTCATCAGATCCGAAGGTTGCAAGTGTTGACGGCAACGGTATGGTTTTTGGCGAGAGTGAGGGCATTGCCACAATCATCTGTGAATCCGCAAACGGCAAAAAGGCAACATGCACAGTTACCGTAAAGGATAACAATATGAATGCAACCGTGCCTGCAACCGAGGCGTACACAAAATCAACAGAACCGACAAAGAGTGATAATACCAAAAAATCGGAAAGTTCAAACAGTTCTTCGTCAAAATCGGACGAAAGCCGTAACGGCGGTTTTATTCTCCCGTATTCGTCACAAAGAAAGCTTACGGTAGGTGAGGTTTCGGGGCTCGGCGAAGATGTTGCACAGGATGCAATCAATGAAATCTATGCCCGTCACGGCTATGTTTTCAAAACAAAATCAATTCAGAAATACTACGAGAGCCGGAGTTGGTATCACAAAAACTACAATTTCAGCGAAAGTGACCTTTCGGAGATTGAGTCGTATAATATAGGCTTGCTCCGCAAATACAACTGATAAGGGATAATATTATGAAGTTTGAAATGAATCTTGAAATTGAAAAGCCGAGATATTTTACCGTGTCCGATATAACCTATGCACAGGTTGACGCATGGTTCGGTCACACCACAAGGGACTTGAAACTCGACTTGATTTATCCGAAATTAAAAAACAAAAAATGCCCATGTATTGTGTGGTTTTGCGGTGGCGGCTGGATAAGAATGGATAAATCTGCCCATTTTGCTTATCTTGCAAAGCTGGCACTTGAGGGCTTTGCGGTTGCAAGTGTTGAGTATCGCACAAGCAACGAGGGGGCATATCCGATGCCGTTGGAAGATGTAAAAGCGGCTATCCGCTACATCAAGGCTCACGCAGACCGTTATAATATAGATGAAAACAAAATCGGTGTTGCAGGCGAATCCGCAGGAGGCTATCTTGCCGCCATGTGCGCCTTGGACAATGATAAGGCTCTTGATGTCGGAAATTATCTTGACTATACAAGTGAGGTGCAGGCTTGCTGTGCCTTTTATCCGCCGACAGATGTTTCAACATTTCCGTATGAATCGCCGTTGACTGCGGCGGCAAGTATGGAGTCGCTCATGCTCGGAATGAATGTTGCACTCAACAAGGAAAAGGCAATGGAGTGTTGCCCTGTTTCGTATGTAACCCCGTCAGCACCGCCGTTTATGATTTTTCACGGAACAGACGATTCCACCGTTCCTTTTTCGCAAAGTGTTGAATTGCACGATTTGCTTGAGAAAAACGGTTGCGATGTCACCTTAGTTGCAATTAACGGAGCGGAACACGCCGACATATTTTTTGCACAGGAAAAGCTGTGGAATATGGTGGCGAAGTTTTTTAAGGATAAACTTTATTAATAAGAACGGCTGTATGCCGTATGCAAAAAGGCTCAGAACCTGTACAAAGTTCTGAGCCTTTTAATTTTATCTGTTGAGAAGTTTCTTTTTATACTGTGCCGGTGTGAGACCGTAGACCTTTTTACACTGTGTGATGAATGACTTTACATTGGCAAAGCCGTTTTCGAGTGCAGCGGCAGAAACTGTTGAGTTCTTATCAAGCATATCGTTGATTGCATTTTCAAGTCGGAGATTTGCAAGATACTCCGAAAAGCTTACACGGGTAATGCTTTTGAAGTATTTTGAAAAATATGACGGAGAAAGATTGACAACCGATGAAATCTCGTTAAGAGGAATTTCACGCTTGTAGTTTTCATTAATATATGCAATTGCTGTTTTTGCATATGAAAAATCTCTGCGTGGAATAATCGGATTATTTGTCGCTCTCTTAAAGCAAGTGCAATGCTTCAAGAGCAGATAGTAAATCTTGTTGACATGAGCAATCTGGAGAAGTGTGCTGTACTCGTCGTCGGGATTTGTTTCGGCGATTTCCTGAAGCACTTCTATAAGTTCCGGTCTTGTCTGAGGAGAAACCGAAAGATCAAAAACAACGCTATCAATTGACTTGCAGAACATTCGCATATATTCAAATGAAAGCTGAATGCACACAAGGCGGACGCTTGTTCCGGCAACAGGGCGAACAAGGTGAACATCTTCACTGTTAAAAAGAATGAAATCTCCCTCGTTTACGATTGTTGTTTCGCCGTTTCTCGGACACTCTGCCTGACCTTCAATTACATAGACAAGCTCAGGCTCTCTGTGCCAATGAAGTTCGGTTTTATGTGTTTTCGATGAAAGGTCAAGATACATAACCTTTGCAGGCGTGTTTTGGTCATAATTTATTATTTCGTACTTATAGTTCAAAATGTTTCACTCCGAATCCCCTATTGTCAAAAATGCAAAATTGTTGTATAATAACATAATTATAGCGTGAAAAACCACGAAAATCTATATAAATATGTTATGATGTTATGGACAAATGTTGTATTTGAGGCAATTTTATGGAACAGAATGATAATTACAGAACACTATCAAATGTTTGCATTTCATGTGGTGTGAGAACTCCTGATATTGATTTTGAGATTAAACCCACAATGCGTGAAACCTACGGCTTGTTTCTTGTTACGGCCGGCAAGGGGATTTTTGTTATTGACGGTAACGAATATCCCGTAAAAAGGGGCAATTCCGTTATGCTTTTTCCGTATTCAAGCATAAGCGTTAAGGCTTATCCGAATATAATGTTTGAATACAAATGGGTTGAAATTACGGGTTTTGAAATAGCCGTAATGATAAGCCGAACCAATTTTTCAAAAAACCGTCCCGTTGCGCCCGAAATTCCTGTCGACAACTTTTTTCAATATTTTGATGTTTGCGATGACAACAGCGATACGGTTTATTCCGCCTGTCGCACCAACGGCAAGGTGTTGATTTTGCTGTCATACTATATTCAGTATTATCCGAGTCAGAAGTCAGCTGAAACCGACTACATTATGCAGGCGAAAGATTATATAGAAAGAAATTTCCGAGAAGTTTCATGCACGGTTAAAAGCGTTGCTGACAAAATTCAGATTGACCGCACATACCTTTACAGGCTTTTTAAGGAAGAAACGGGGTTTTCCGTTATTGAGTACATCAACAACTGCCGAATCGGCAGAGCCTGTGCAATGCTTACCAACACGGCTGTTCAGATTAAGGATGTTGCCCTCTCGGTAGGCTTTTCCGATCAGCTGTACTTTTCAAAAGTGTTCAGAAAGCTGAAAGGTATCACCCCCACAGAATATCGCAAAAAGTACGCAAATGAGATGATGTCATAAATCAAGTATTGCTTTGCAAAGAACATTTTGCTGATGCTAGCAAAATGTATGTGAAAAATGATTTTTTTGTATAATCATTATAAAAGAGTATTGATACTAAAAGAAAACGAGGTCGATTTTGACCTCGTTTTTGTTGCTTAAAAAGCATTAAAAAAGGCTGTTTCAAGCGGTAAAATTCTCTACAAGAAAGCGGTTACAAAATGGTAACAAAGTGGTAACGAAACGGTAAAAGTGAATTTCTTGCAAATTGCATATAAATTTGCAGGATAATTCCCGATGAGAAACAAGATTATATTGCAAAAATAGAAAATAAAGGCGAAAGTATTGTGAAACTGCACAAAAACTTGACCTCTGATTAGTTTGACATTCACAAAACACAGTCCTATAATGTGTGTCTGTAAAGAGCAAGACGGCTCTTTAGTGAAGGTTTATGAATAAAATATGCAATTTTCAATGCAAAATCAACCCTAAGAAAATTGCAAGTCAGGAGAAATTTATTATGCAGAAAAAGAAAGAGAACTTTCGTCCCCTGCGTTCTGTAACGACTTTTGCACTTGCAGCTGCAATTATTACAGGTTCGATTTACACGGTAGCTGCTGCCGTGAACTACAGCGCAGAAACAGAACAGGTTGTAACATCAGACGGTGTTGAGCTTGCGAACGGTGATATCGTTTATGCAGGACTTGACGAAACAGGATTTACACACGGCATGATTAAGGCTGTTGAAATCAGCGTTGACTATAACGGCGATGTTCAGACGGTCAGCCTTGCAAAAGGCACAGTTGCCGATGTGCTTGAAAGAACAGGCATCACTCCCGCATATGACGAGGTTGTTGAGCCGTCACTTTCAACTCCGATTTCGGATAATCTTGCCGTTAAGGTTTACAAGGGCAAAAAGCTTTCAATCACGGCTGACGGCAAAACCGACAGCGTTTATGTTCCGAACGGCAATGTTTGCGATGTTCTCAATCAGCTTGGCTACAAGCTTTCTGATGACGATATTCTCAGCGTTGACAAGGACAGCAACATTGAGGATGCAGACAGCATCACAATCAAGCGTGTGACCTACAAGAACGAAACCGAAACTCAGTCGGTTGATTTTGAAACTGTCAAGAAAAATTCAAAAGATGTTGACCTTGGCGAAACAAAGGTTCAGACCGAAGGCAAAAAGGGTGAGGCTCTTGTAACAAAGAAGTGCAAGTATGTTGACGGCAAAAAGGTATCTTCAGAAACAGTAGACACCAAAATCACAAAAGAACCTGTTGACAAGGTTGTGCTTATGGGTACAAAGGGTTCAAATGTCAGCAACCCTGCCGGTACATTTACGGACATGAACGGCAACACGGTTGCTTATTCATCGGTTGTCACAGGTTCAGGCACAGCGTACACAGCGCCTGCAGGTTCACTCACAGCAACAGGCGTAACAGCTTATCACGGCGGTGTGGCAGTTAACCCGAACATCATTCCATATGGCTCAAAGCTTTACATTGTATCAACAGACGGCAGCTTTGTTTACGGCTACGCAACAGCCGTTGACACAGGCGGTGCGCTCATGTCGGGAACTGCAATTGTTGACTGTTTCTACAACACATATGATGAATGTGTCAACTTTGGCAGAAGAAATGTAAATGTATATATAGTAGGTTAATTTTAATTCGTGTAGATAGTTCGATATAATCAAAACTATAAATCCCGAGATTGACTTGGTGATGAACTTTACTATTTATTTTAGTTTGATACAATCAAATTAATAATGCTATGATATAATCAGGGCAGATACTTCGGTATCTGCCTATTGTTTTTGAAATTTATATTGATTTATCGGAAAATATGCGGTATAATATACTGTACTTGTGACAGAATGAAAGAATTAACCGAAAGGAAAAATATTATGAAGAGAATTCTTACAGCGATTTTATGTGCAGGCATTCTTGCGGTTACTGCAGTTGGTTGTAGCTATAATGATGCACTTTATAAGGACGGTAACAGTTCTTCACAGACAAGCGAGGGCAGCACTCAGCCTACAACATCATCAGTTAAGGATGACAAATACGGCAATGACCTTGACGGACTTGTTGATTACTTCGTAGCTAAAGAATACCTTGAAAGTAAAGACGGCAGCGTTAAGATGGACGCATCCGCTATCGGTGCTAAAGAGGGTAAAAAGTTTACCACAAAGTATGCGGGCGCAAATGTTACCATTGAGCTTTACTCTTACGATACAAAGAAAACAAACAGCACAGCTGACGAGATTGTAAAGTCTGTTAAGGACAACGGCACATTCAGCATCTACGGACTTCCCGATGTAACAGCCTATCTTTCAGACAACGGCAACTATCTTATGATTTATACTGATGCTACTATTGATAAGACAAACCCTGACAAGACTAAGGATAACTACAAGCACCGTGAACAGGTTATCAAGGATTTCAAGGCTTTCAAAAAGTAACATATATATGTAAATAATTATGACGCAACAAAGCGGAGATTGAAGTTGAATCAATCTCCGCTTTTTCTATATATATGTATAGCGTTTTTTATTTGAGTTTTGTACCGCAGTTTCCGCAGAACTTCATATCGGCATTGCATTGTGCATGACAGTTCGGGCAAACAACAGTATTTGATTTATCGCTCATATCATCGGCAACAGCCTGCATATAAGGGTTTTCAAACTGAGTAGTATTCGGTTCGTTATCAGAAGTTGCGTCCATTGAGCCGAAATCAACGCTCTGAGGCTGAAAATCAATCGGTTGCTGAACAGGTGGTTGAATGCCCTCTGTCGGCATTTCACTTGTTACAGGAGCAACAGGAGGTACGGGAACAACATTCTGCTGAGCGTCATATTCAGCAGTTTGACCTGCACCGAGGTTAATACCGTTTGTGTGTTTCTTTATATATATATGAAAAGAAATTGCAAGGGATGCAAGCAGACAATGGTAAACGGCAGTGAAAATCGAACCGATTAACATAATAACAGTAGCGGCAGAAATGAACATCGACTGAATAGTGCTGTTACCTTCAAGTGTATTACTGTAACTGAATTGCGGGTATTGATCAGCGAGTCGGTGAAGTAACTCGGAAATCTCAGAGCCGTATAAACTAATATATATAGCAGCGGCAACTGTTGTTGCTATACCTACAATAGCGAGAAGAATTGAAGTAACGGTGAGAAGTATTGAACCTCTGCTTGAGAGATAAACCGATGTAGCACCCTTCTTAATTGAATTAGACCATAAAAGCATTGCAACAGAGTGAAGAAGTGTTACCAATGCGAACGGTGTAATTATTATTACAAACAAAAGGAAGTACCTGAATGCTTCATCAAGAAACAGTCTTACAAATACTGTAAGCCCTGCCATTACAAGAATAGCGAAACCTGTCGAGGCTATTCCTATAATAGAATATACCTTTATAAGCGTCACCATTCCGCCAAAGGGCATAGGATCATTTGAACGGGACTTTACATATAAGAAGATAAACGCAATAGCTAAAAGTACCGCAAGCGAACCTGCAGGCTGTACAG
>CACXYD010000054.1 GCA_902771755.1 uncultured Ruminococcus sp.
TGAAATCGCAGCACTTCTCAAGGATACGGATATGGTATTTGTTACTGCCGGCGTGGGCGGCGGTACAGGTACAGGCGCTGCTCCCGTAGTTGCCAAAATCGCAAAGGATATGGGTATTCTTACAGTCGGCGTTGTTACAAAGCCGTTTGCTTTTGAGGGCAAGAGAAGAATGACTCAGGCTGAGCAGGGTATTGCAGAGCTTTCTGCTTGCGTTGATTCACTCATCATCGTTCCTAACGAAAGGCTCAAGTATGTTTCAGATACAAGCATCACTCTCCAGAACGCATTCGCTATTGCCGATGATGTTCTCAGACAGGGTGTTCAGAGTATTTCAGACCTTATCCTTCTCCCGGGCCTTGTAAACCTCGACTTTGCCGATGTTACTTCGGTAATGAAGGACGCAGGCTATGCTCACATGGGTATGGGCAGTGCAACAGGCAAGGACAAGGCTACTGTTGCAGCAGATATGGCTATTTCAAGTCCGCTTCTTGAAACTTCAATTGACGGTGCAAAGGGCCTTATCATCAACATCACAGCGTCTGCCGATGTTAGTCTTGATGATATTGATGCCGCATCAACAATGATCAAGGACAAGGTTTCAGAGGATGCAAACATCATCTGGGGTGCTGTTATTGATGACAAGATGGAAGACGCTATCAGCGTAACAGTTATCGCAACAGGTTTTAACGCAGACGGCCAGATTGCAAAGAAGAACCTTACAGATGCAGTTGCATCAGCATCAGCTCCCGTTGTAGCTAAGGAAGAACCAAAGCCGACAACAAAGGACAAGACTGATGATGACGATGATACCTTCTATGATATTATGTCAATTTTCAACAAGTAATTAATTTTAATGCAATGAGGCACTCCTTTGGGAGTGCCTTTTCGTTTGACAATAACAGCCCTGTTATGATATAATCTAAGTGGAATAAAGGGGAAATTGTAGGCTTTTGCACTTTTACAATTTCTCTTTTTTTGAGTGAAACCAAAAAGTAAAGAAGGCGGAAAAATGAAAAAACTACTTGCACTTTTGATTGCCTTGATGACTGTTCTTTTGTGCAGTTGTTCATCAGGCGGTGAAACAATCCGATTCGGTGCGGCAGGTACGGGCGGTATTTACAATGAAACTGCGAATTCGATAAAGTCGATTGCCGATGCCGACGGTACTCTGAAGATTGAAACAAAGACAACAGCCGGTTCTGCGGCTAATGTTCGCTTGCTTTCACAGAATTATCTTGATGCCGCAATTGTTCAGTCCGACATTGCACACGATGCACTCAACGGCGAAAATAATTTTGAAAAGTCGGGCAATCTTGAAGGCTACAGCGCCGTTGCAGGTCTGTTTACAGAGGCTTGTCATATCGTTGTAAGAAAAGATTCAGACATCAACAGCGTTGACGATTTGCTCGGCAAAACCGTAAGTATCGGTGAAGAAGAATCGGGTTCGGAGCTGAATGCAAAGCAGATTCTTTCGGCATACGGACTCAACGCAAAAATGGTTAAGGAAAAGAATCTTAACTATGCCGATGCCGCAAAACAGTTGCAGAACGGTGAAATTGATGCGGCATTCTTCACACTCGGACTCAACGCAACAGTTGTTGAGGAACTTTCAAAGCAATGTGACATCAAGCTTATAGGAATTGACGATACAACTGCCAAAAAGCTTAAAAATACTTACAGCTATGTTGATTGCAAAATTCCGAAAAACACTTACAACGGACAGAGTGATGAAGTCAGCACGGTTGCCGTGAAGGCTGTTCTGATTGTGAACGACAGACTTTCAAATGAACAGGTAAATAAACTTACACAGCTTGTGTTTGATAATGCGCAGGAACTTCAGCTGACGGTTTCGGCTGATGTTGACATAACACCCGAAAAGGCCGTTGACGGTGTAAAAATTCCTTTCCATAAGGGTGCGGCAGAATATTATGCCGAAAAAGGAATAACGGTAAAAACAGCAGGATAACTGCGAAAGGATTGGTATTGATTGAATATAACTCTTGATATGTATCAGACAATCGCAGTTGCCGTGGTTGTTTTGATGATTGGTGCGTTTCTGAAAAAGCGTATCTCGTTTTTGCAGAAATTCTGTATCCCCGCACCTGTAATCGGCGGTTTGATTTTTGCAATTCTCACGCTGGTTCTCTATATGACAGGCATTGCGGTAATTGATTTTGACGATACTTTAAAAGAAGTCTGCATGGTATTTTTCTTTACCTCGGTCGGATTTCAGGCGAACCTCAAGGTGCTGAAAAGCGGAGGCAAATCCCTCATCGTATTTTTGTTCCTTGTAATTATGCTCATTGTAATGCAGAACTTTTCTGCAATCGGACTTGCAAATCTGCTCGGACTTGACTCACTCACGGGTATGACAACGGGTTCAATTCCTATGGTCGGCGGTCACGGCACGGCGGGTGCTTTCGGTCCTGTACTTGAGGACTTTGGCGTTCAGGGTGCTACAACTGTTTGTACAGCCGCCGCAACATTCGGTCTTATTGCCGGCTCACTCATGGGCGGCCCTGTTGGCAGCAGACTTATCAAAAAGCACAACCTTCTTGCCACAATTAAAACAGAGGACGACAGCCTTCTTGTTGAAGAAGAAGAAAAGCATGAAAGACATTTTTCAATGTACGCTCCGGCTGTATTTCAGCTGATTATCGCAGTAGGCCTTGGCACGGTCGTTTCCGATTTGCTCTCACTCACGGGCATGACATTCCCGATTTATATCGGTGCAATGATTATTGCCGCAATTATGAGAAACATCGGTGAATACACGGGTAAAATTACTATCCATATGGGTGAAATCAACGACCTTGGCGGTATCTGCCTGTCACTTTTCCTCGGTATTGCGATGATTACCCTCAAGCTCTGGCAGCTTGCCGACCTTGCACTTCCGCTTATTATACTTCTTGCAGGTCAGGTTGTTCTTATGTTCCTTTTCTCATATTTTGTTGTTTTCAACATTATGGGCAGAGATTACGATGCCGCCGTTCTTGCGGCAGGCACTTGCGGTTTTGGTATGGGTGCAACACCAAACGCAATGGCAAATATGCAGGCAATCTGCGAAAAGTATGCACCGTCTGTAAAGGCTTATCTTATTGTTCCGATTGTCGGCAGTTTGTTTGCTGACTTCCTGAACAGTTTGACAATTACATTCTTTGTAAATTGCATTTAGAATCGGAGGCGTGTATTATGAAGGACAGAAAATTTACATTTGATTCCGAAAACCTTGCTTTTCCCGAGGTTCACACGGGCAAAGTAAAGCAGAATGATGTTGCCGAGGATAACACAGACAGCACAGTTGTTTATGATACTGTCGCTGTTCCCGAGGTTCATCTTAAAAAGCACAAACATAAAAAACATAAGAAAGACAATGAATAAAACAACAGCCGTACATTTCAAAGTGTACGGCTGAAATTTTTGTGTTTAATTTTGGTAGAAAACCTTACCTTCCGAAATGGGTGTATATGCGGTAAGCTCGGCTGAGTCAAGGTCGGTTTTGTGCATATCAACCGCACAAATCTGATGATTGTTGTAGGTGGTGTAGTAGTAGATTCCCTTGTCGGCATTGCAACAGGAAGTGTAAATTGTGATTTCATACTTTCCGTCTGCAACCTTACAACAACCTCTCTGCTGGTCAACAGAACCGAGAATGTGGAAAAATTGGCTCACGCTTTCACTTTCGCTTTCACCCGAAACGGAGTTCAGCTTTGTGAATGCAACCTTTGCAAAACGGGATGCGGATGAAAGGTCACCCGGCAGTCCGATTGCGCCCATTCCACGGCTGTATGTGTGAAGTTCTGCACTTTTACCGAAGTTATTTTCGGGTTGCTTTGGTGAGAGTGACATATAGTTGTTGAGCATAAACAGCTGAATGTTAAACGGCGGATTGTTTGTCAGCACGCCGACAGGGTTATCATAGACCATGAGTCCGTCCTTTGTAGATTCAACTGTAAGTGATTCGTTTTTGTCGGAAATAATCCAATGCAACTGAGCGCAAGGAAGTTTGTCGCTGAACTGCGTATTTGTTATGTTAAAATTTTCAAGCTTTTTTCTTGCCTGAAAAACGCTGTCGCAATGTGAAAGTATATACGGAATAAACTCAAATTGTGCAACATTTTTCTTGCCTTTTTTCGGTTCAAAATATACGGCATTGCCCACAAAATTAAGCCCCGCCATACACAAGCCCTTTTCGTTCATTGCATCGTAATAGAGCGGATAACCGCCCGCAATGTGCGCCATGCCAATCATTGCAAAGTGGCTGTTGCACTCGCCTGTATGGCGGAACTTAAACGGAAAATTTCGTGGAGTGATTGTAATTTCGTCACCGTATGAAAATTCGTAATCAAGTGTTCTGCCAAAGTAAAAGTCTTTTGTTTTATATGTTGCCGCTGTACACATACTGTCAGCCTCCGATTCTTTTAATAATATTCTGCCACTTGGTATTGAGTATCATACTACTTAAACAAAGGATTGCAAGGTGCTTTTTGGCAAATTACAAAAATTGTCGAAACCACTTGAAAAATCACCTTGCTCGGTATATACTATATATGTTAATATAAATGGGAATGAGGTTCTCCCACGGCTTTTGCCGAAACCGCTTTTGCTGATGACTTCTGTTTTTGAACAGGGGCATTGGCTTTTTTTATGCGATGTTCTCTGTGCAAAATTTTGAGGAGGAAATTTATGAAGAACAAATTTGTTGATTTTAAGGTGCTTGCAACATCTCTGTGCTGTTCCGTTGTAATGGGACTCATATCGTTTGCGTTTCTGAAATGTCTTGAATATGCGGCTGATTTCAGAAGTTTCTTTCCGCTGTGCTATCTGTTTTTGCCCGTGGCAGGCATTGTGACTGCCTTTGTCTATAAGCGTATCGGCGGAAAGTCATCAATGGGCAACAACATTATCATTGAGAGTGCAAATGACGGTGAAAAAGTGCCAAAGCGACTTGCATCGCTGACATTCATCTTCACCTGCATAACCCACCTCTTTGGCGGTTCTGTCGGCAGAGAGGGAACTGCCGTTCAGATTGGCGGTTCGCTGACAAGTAATGTTGCCGATTATCTCGGCTTTAAAAATAACGACAGAAGTACAATCGTTCTCAGCGGAATCAGCTCTGCATTCGGTTCGGTTTTCGGCACACCGTTTGCGGGTGCATTCTTTGGAATGGAAGTCTGCTGTGTCGGCAGACTGTCGGCAGGTGCGGTAATTCCGTGCTTTGCGTGTTCATACCTTGCAAATTTCGTTACACAACTTCTCGGCTTTAAACACGAAAGATATGCAATCACTTCAATTCCCGATTTTGACGCAAGATTTCTTTTTATATTTTTGATTGCGGCAGTATGTCTTGGCTTAATAGGCAAGCTGTTTGCACTCGGAATAAAGTATGTAAAACTTGCATATTCCAAAATTTTCAAAAACTACCTTCTTGCCGCCGCAGTAGGTGCGGCAATCGTCAGCCTTTTAATTCTCACTTTGGGACTTAACGATTTTGAGGGCTTAAGCACCTGGATGCAGGACACCGCCTTTAAGGGTGATGCAAAATGGTACGATATGCCGGCAAAGTATCTTCTTACCGTACTCACCCTCGGTGCAGGTTTTCAAGGCGGAGAGGTTACTCCGATGTTTGATATGGGTGCGTCATTCGGCGGTTGGTTCGGAGGTGTCTGCGGATTTGATCCCACATTCTTTGCGGCAATCGGCTTTGTATGTGTTTTTGCCGCCGCAATCAACACACCGATTACCGCAATCGTTCTCGGTATTGAGGTTTTCGGTGCGTCAGCCGCTCCGTATTTTGTGCTTGCAGTTCTCATCAGCTTTATCGCATCGGGCAATACAACAATCTATCCGTCACAAAAATTCCTTGTTGATAAAAACCTTTTCAATTTTCAAAAGAAGTGATACAATAGGTATAGTATGATATGTCATACAAAAAACAATGGAGGTATTTGTTATGTCAAAAGTATTAGTAGCATATTTCAGTGCAAGCGGAGTTACTGCAAAGCTTGCTAAAAAACTCGCAGCTGCGATCGGTGCAGATTTGCATGAAATCAAACCCGAAAAGCCATACACAAGTGCTGACCTTGACTGGAGAGATTCTAACAGCCGCAGTAGTGTTGAAATGAAAGACAAGTCATTCCGTCCCGCTATTGCAAACAGCGTTGAAAATATGGATCAGTACGACACAGTGTTTGTTGCATTCCCGATTTGGTGGTATGTAGCGCCTACAATTATCAATACATTCCTTGAGGCATACAACCTTGACGGCAAGAAGATTGTTCCGCTTGCAACTTCGGGCAGTAGCGGTATGGGCAATACCAACAAGGAGCTTGCTCCGTCATGCAAGGGGGCAACTCTTGAAGAAGGTAAGCGCTTTGACGCAAATGCAGGCGAAAAGGAATTTGCCGACTGGGCAAAGAAATTCATCGGCTGATTTACAAAACAGGGTGACAATATGGAATACACGAAAATCGGAAACACCGACATAGAAATTTCAAAATTGTGCGTTGGTTGCATGAGTTTTGGCAAGGCAGGAACTATGCATGATTGGACGCTTGATGAGTCTGCAACGGAAAAGGTTGTTAAACACGCACTTGACCTCGGTATCAACTTTTTTGATACCGCCAACGGATATTCTCAGGGTACAAGTGAGGAATACCTCGGAAAAGCGTTGAAAAATAATGTGCAGAGAGATAAGGTTGTCATCGCATCAAAGGTGTATTTTAACGAGGGCAGATTGTCAAAGAACGCAATTCTGCGTGAGATTGACGGAACTCTCAAAAGGCTTGGCACGGATTATCTTGACCTGTACATAATTCACCGTTTCGATTACGAAACACCGATTGAAGAAACTATGCGAACTCTCGACAGCCTTGTAAAAGCAGGCAAGGTGCGTGCAATCGGAGCATCTGCAATGTACGGTTATCAGTTCTACAATATGCAGATGACCGCTAAGGAGAACGGTTGGACGCAGTTTTCTGCAATGGAGAACCACTACAATCTTCTTTATCGTGAGGACGAAAGAGAGCTTATCCCGATTTGCCGTCAGATGAATGTTATGCTTATGCCGTACAGCCCGCTTGCGGCAGGTCATCTTGCAAGACCAAAGTGGCAGTCCGACTCACTCCGTGGCAAAACCGACAGGGTTTCAAAGGGCAAGTATGACCGTATGGAACAGTACGATATGAAAATCGTCGACCGTGTGAATGAGCTTTCGCAGAAATACGGCTGTAAGATGTCGCAAATAGCAATAGCCTGGCAGTGGGCAAAAGGCGTTGCCTCGCCGATTATCGGTGCAACAAAAGCAGAATATTTTGACGATGCCGCAAAGGCACTCGAGATAAAGCTGACCGACGAAGATATCGCATATCTTGAAGAACCCTATGTTCCGCACCCGATTGTCGGAGCAATCGGCAAAAATCCGCCGCAGGGAGTAATGCTCCTTGACGAGAAAAAGTAATAATTAAAAATCAAAACTTTTACAGGGAACTTTGCAAAATAAGTTCCCTGTTTTTCTATGCCCGAATTTGCAGTAACCGTTTATGAAAACTTCCGCTATCGGCAAAAACCTAAAATTACTTGTAATGTTTTCTTGATATTTTGCCGATAAAATGATATACTATATTTACAAAGGTGGTGTTGTTGAATGAAATATATTTCGGTTGCAGAGGCTGCAAAACGAATGGGAGTGTCCGAAAGAACCGTCAGAGGTTACTGTGCAGACGGCAAAATTCCCGATGCTTTTCTTACGGGAAAAACTTGGAATATCCCCGAAGCAGCACAAAAGCCTGCAAGAGCGAATAAAAAGGTCAGCAACCCCGAAACCTTGCTTGACATACTCCGCATGGAGAAAAAGCAGAAGTTATCAGGCGGTATTTATCATAAGATTCAGGTTGACCTCACATATAATTCAAATCACATTGAGGGAAGTCGGTTGTCACATGACCAGACACGATATATCTTTGAAACCAACACAATTGGGTTTGAAAACGGTGCTGTGAATGTTGATGATGTTGTCGAAACCGCAAATCACTTTAAGTGCATTGATATGATTATTGACAATGCCAAATATCCACTCAGCGAAAGATTTATCAAGGAGTTGCACTCCGTGTTGAAAAGCGGTACATCTGACAGCAGAAAAGATTGGTTCGTTGTAGGCGATTACAAGAAAGTGCCGAATGAGGTCGGTGGCAGAGAAACCGCAAGCCCCGAAAAGGTTCATCGGTTAATGGATGAACTGATTAAATCATATAATCAAAGTCCTAAAAAAACTTTGGAAGATATAATTGAATTTCACTACAAATTTGAGTCAATTCATCCTTTTCAGGACGGAAACGGTAGAGTCGGACGATTGATCATGTTCAAGGAGTGTTTGAAAAATAATATTGTTCCGTTTATTATTGATGACGATTTAAAGTATTTTTATTATCGTGGACTTCATGAATGGAAAAGTGAGAAAGGCTATCTCATCGACACTTGTCTTACGGCTCAGGATAAATTCAAAAAATATCTTGACTATTTTAAAATTCCATATTAAGACAAAATCCCCTTGCATTTCGTTTGCAAGGGGATTGCTTTGTTATTTATTCGATTTTTTGTCAACGGCGAGCCAGAGTTCCCAGTAGTAATCGGGACTTTGAGTGTTTGCTGACGGATATGCCTCAATTTCAACTCCGCAGGGATAGTAGTCGCTGTTCGGGAAAAATTCTTCAAATATATACTTATATACCTTTTGGAATGCCTGCGGCATTTGTCCTTTGCACGGAAACACAACATAGGTTGCAGCGGGAAGTGTGACAACTTCAAGGTCACTGTCTTCAACAGGATTTCCGTTGTAATGACAGCCGATTCCATACGGAAAATCTTCCTCATTAGGTGAATAATCAAGACCTATTCCGATGATTGAATCTTTGAAAACATTGTCTTTGTTCACATAGCTTACAATGCGGTCAATCGTGCCGTCAGCCATACATTTGTGCCAAAAAGCCGCAATTTCATTTCCGTTGATTTCTTTGTTTTTGGTAAAACGCTTTTTCTTGACAATAATGTCAAACGAGTCTTTTTTCTCAATTCTGTAATTCATTTTAGTACCTCCGCTGATAGTAAGTTTTACTGAGAGTTTTGAAAAAGATTTTATTGTCGCACCCTTTTTTGCCTGTGACGGTGTTACACCGTGAAACTTTGTGAATGCTCTTGAAAAGCTTTCGGGACTGTCGTATCCGTATTTCATGGCAACATCAATCACCTTTGCATTTTCGGCAGAAAGCTCTTCGCCTGCAAGCGCAAGCCTTCTCATTCTCACATAATCTCCGATTGTCATATCGCAAATTACGGAGAATATCCGCTGAAAATGAAAGTTTGAGCAGTACGCACATTTTGCAATCGCCTCATAATCTGTCGGCTCGGTTATGTGCTGTTCAATGTAATCAAGCGCCTTGCTTATTCCGAATATTCTGTCCATATCTTTTTCCCTCCGATGCCTTAATTATAGCGGAGAATGTAATTATATTCCTGACATTTACTGCTGAGTTCTGCTATTGTTTGCCTTTAAGCATTTATTTGTATTTACAAGTTCTGAATTTTTCTCAATTCAAATTCATACTTCAAATGTTTAATGCAATTTATTTTTAATACGGATTGATGCCTCTGTGTGCATAATGAGATGCCTTGAAAACGGCATTTTTATTAGCCCTTTAACATCTTTCCCGCACCAATAGTCAACGAGCCAAAAAGCGTTTTCATCTGTGCTGACACAACCGCTATCAATCAGATTTTGCCGTGATTCGGGGGTGATTTTCCTTTTTAAATCAGCATATTCAAGCTTAGAAAGCAGCTTGTCTGTTGATGTTTTTACGGCAGTACAATATTCGTAGAGAGCCGATATATCAAGTGCCTTTGAAAAATCACGGATTTCATCCTTCACAAGTTCATTGCCCGTTGTTATAATCGGTGAGCCGATTTTTTGTTTGAAATTTTCGTCAAAGAAAACCTGTTCGT
>CACXYD010000055.1:0-14422 GCA_902771755.1 uncultured Ruminococcus sp.
ATCTGGGTAGCAGCTCCAGAAAAACGCCTGATTTTGAATCAATTACATCGTCACTAACGGCCTTGAACGTCCCGAAAGCATCCCCAGAGAAAAGAGTATTCTCTTCAGGACACCACGAGACCATTGTCTCCGGCCAATGAACCATAGGAGCCATTACGAAGGTAAGCTTGTGTGAACCGAGTTCAAGCTCGTCACCTTCTTTGACTGTGACTGTTTTATCGGCAAAATCAAAATCAGGGAAAAACTGTGGGAGCATTGAGAAAGTCTTTGCATTGCCAACGAGTTTCATTGAAGGATATTTTTCGGAAACAACCTTGATATTTGATGCGTGGTCGGGTTCAAGGTGGCTGATTACAAGATAATCGGGAGTTCTGCCGTTAAGCTCTCTGTCAAGATTTTCAAGCCATTCGTCAGTTTTTCTCTTGTCAACCGTATCCATAATCGCAACTTTTTCGTCAAGAATAAGGTATGAGTTGTAAGAAATTCCGTTTGGAACAAGATACTGACTTTCAAAAAGGTCGATTGTCTTGTCGTCAACGCCAATGTACTTTATAGAATCGGAAATTTTAACCTGCATTGTATTCTCTCCTTTATAAATCTGTGTCCGTTTTTGTCGGAAATTTTTGTTAAGTCAATTATACTATGTTATCGTGTTGAAATCAAGATGATAATTATATTGAATACAAATCACATATTAATTTTGCTCATTATTTCAGACAGCGCTTTTCTCCCTTTATCCGCCACCGGCGGTGGTCGCAAGGCTACCCCTACAGTTGTGCATAAAGTTTGCTTTTATACCATACTATCAACCCGAACATAATTTTCAATTTTACACTTTAAATTTTCAATTAACAAAACAGTCCCTTTCAACGCATTGTGCAAATTGAAAGGGACTGATTGTTTAAATATTAAAAAATATTAAATTTCAGATTACAAAAATTACTTTCTGTTGTTTCTGTTAAAGCCGCCTCTGCGGTCATTGTGAGGTCTGCGTGGACGAGCAGCTCTTTCTGCATCAAGGTCGTTTTCTGGAACAAGACCGTCAACATCAATAAGAACCTGACGGCGAGAGAGGTTAAGTCTGCCCTTATCGTCAATTTCCATTACCTTAACACGGATGATGTCGCCTACATTAACAACATCTGTTACATTCTCTGTACGCTTAACATCAAGCTGAGAAATGTGAACAAGACCTTCCTTGCCGGGAGCGATTTCAACAAAAGCACCGAAGTCCATAATACGAGTAACCTTACCGAGATACATTGCACCCGGCTCAGGATCAACAGCGATTGTGTTGATGATTTCGATTGCACGCTTACACTTGTCGGAATCAATACCCGAAACGAATACCTGTCCGAGTTCGCCGTCTTCCTCGATGTCAACCTTAACTTCGCATTCAGCCTGAATTTCCTTGATAACCTTACCGCTCTTACCGATAACCTCGCTGATTTTGTCAGCAGGAATTGTTGTTGTGAACATCTTAGGAGCATACTTTGAAAGTTCTTCTCTCGGCTCTGCAATAGCCTTGAGCATTACTTCATCAAGAATGTAGTTACGAGCCTTGTGAGTCTTAGCAAGAGCCTCTTTAACCATTTCAGGTGTAAGACCGCTGATTTTGAGGTCCATCTGAATAGCTGTGATACCGTCATGTGTACCTGCTACCTTAAAGTCCATATCGCCGAAGAAGTCCTCAAGGCCCTGAATGTCAACCATTGTCATCCAACGATCGCCCTCTGTGATAAGACCGCATGAGATACCTGCAACAGGAGCTTTAATCGGAACACCTGCATCCATAAGAGCAAGAGTTGAACCACAGATTGAACCCTGTGAAGTTGAACCGTTTGAAGAAAGAACTTCTGAAACAAGACGGAGTGCATATGGGAATTCTTCTACTGAAGGAATTACAGGAACGAGAGCTCTCTCTGCAAGAGCACCGTGACCGATTTCTCTTCTTCCCGGACCACGGCTTGGCTTTGTTTCGCCAACTGAGTAGCTTGGGAAGTTGTAGTGGTGGATATATCTCTTTTCTGTTTCACCGTCAATACCGTCAAGAAGTTGTTTGTCGGAAACAGGACCGAGTGTTGCGATTGTGAGAACCTGAGTCTGTCCTCTTGTGAACATACCTGAACCGTGAACTCTCGGAATTACGCCAACTTCTGATGCGAGAGGACGAATATCGTCCATGCCTCTGCCGTCAACACGCTTCTGCTCATCGAGTAACCAACGGCGAACGATGAACTTCTGTGTCTTGTAAAGGCACTCATCAATAAGAGCTTCACTTTCTGGATAGATTTCGTCAAATTTTGCGTGAACTGCCTCATAGATAGGCTTGAGTCTTTCGTCACGAACTCTCTTATCATCTGTATCAAGAGCAACCTTGACATCTTCTTCTGCAAATGCCTTGATTGCCTCAAACATATCATGGTCGGGTTCAAGACTTGCAAACTCAAACTTAGGCTTGCCGATTTCAGCCTTGATTTCTTCGATAAAGCTGATAATCTTCTGGTTAGCCTCATGACCTGCCATAATAGCGTTGTACATATCGTCATCGGATACGCAGTTAGCACCTGCCTCAATCATAGCGATTCTTGTGCTTGTTGATGCAACTGTTGTTGCCATCTGAGAAACCTTTCTCTGCTTCTCTGTCGGGTTGATGATGTACTCGCCGTCAATCATACCTACAGAACAACCTGAGATAGGACCGTTCCACGGAACATCTGAAATTGAAATTGCGATTGACGCACCGATCATAGCAACGATTTCAGGCTGACAGTCGGGATCAACGCTCATTACTGTACAAACGATTGAAACATCGTTTCTCATGCTCTTGTCAAAAAGAGGACGGATAGGACGGTCGATTACACGGCTTGTGAGGATGGCCTTTTCTGAAGGTCTGCCCTCTCTCTTGAGGTAAGAACCGGGGATTTTGCCTACTGCGTACATCTTTTCTTCATAGTCAACAGAAAGCGGGAAGAAATCAACACCCTCTCTTGGCTTTTCTGATGCTGTAACTGCAACATGAACTGTTGTGTCGCCGTAGTGAACAAGACATGCACCGTTTGCAAGCTGTGTCATCTTGCCTGTTTCAACCTTTAAAGGTCTGCCGGCAAATTCTGTTTCAAATACTCTGTATTTGTCGAATGTCATAAGTCGATTCATTTTCGTAAAATCCTTTCCGAAACATAAGTTTCACATTTAAATAAAGTTTCAAATTTATTCAAACGGGATTTTACGCCGATTTAGCAATAAAACCATTAAACAAAGCTGATAAACACACAAAAACATAGGTTATTTAATCGTTTTACCGCTAAAAAACAGCAAATAAAAATCCCGCAGAAAATCGAATTTAGGGCAAGCTTTCGCTTGCCCTTGTGTACTTAAAAAATTACTTACGGATACCGAGTCTTGCAATGATAGAACGATATCTCTCGATGTCTACCTTTGTGAGGTAAGCGAGAAGGCTTCTTCTCTGACCAACCATCTTGAGAAGACCTCTTCTGCTGTGGTGATCCTTCTTGTGAACCTTGAGGTGCTCAGTAAGGTCATTGATTCTCTTTGTGAGAAGAGCAATCTGAACCTCCGGAGAACCTGTGTCGCCTTCGTGAGTAGCGTACTCAGCCATGATAGCCTGCTTTTCTTCTTTAAGCATTAAAAATTCCACCTTTCAAAAATAGTCGCCAACATCTCAGGGCAGGGCTGTGAAAATCCGACAAACGGCATACTCCCTGTTCCGAGACACGGTCATCTGTTTTATATTATCACAATCAAAGTCAAAAGTAAAGTGTTTTTTACAAAATCTTCTTTGCTTTTTCATTGTAGAGCATATCTATATATTCACAGATTTTTTTCTGATCTTCTTTGGACATTGAACGGTATCTTGCAATGATTGCTCTCTCGGGCAGAGTCAGCACATTGAGCGTCATATCACCGTCAGCAACTCTTCTTTCAAAATAATCTCTGCTATCAAGAATTGAGTTATAATCAATACCGAACATTTTGACGATTTTTCCGAGAAGCTCGTGGCTTGGTTCGGAAACACCCGTTTCATATTTGGTATAAGTTGTTCTGTTTATCTTCAATGCGTCCGCAACCTGCTGTTGGGTAAGTCCGCACTGAATTCTGTAATAACGCATTCTGAGTCCTACCGAAGCGTCGATATTACTGCACTTTCTTTTGGGCATCTTCTGCACATCCTATCACATAAAAGTATTTCCACTTTACATACTGTGATTCAATTATAATACTTTTAAATTAAATATTCCACAAATGTGATAACACTTCACTAAACAAAAATCAACATAATTTTTGTGCATTATTTTGTATTATCGAAATAACTATTTGATGAATTATCATGTGCATCTATTATGTTCTTGATTCGTGAAATTTTTCCACCTCTCTTTCCTTTTATAAACTTCTTTTGCGAATTGCTATTGAAATCTTTGAATTTTTGGTGTATAATCGTGTAGTCGAAATTCAGTTTTATGTTTTTATGCAATTTTCGTGTTCTGCATTTTTTACTTTAAACTGAAAATAAACAAACTGATTCGTAATCAGTAGGTCGAGGGTTCAAGTCCCTTCTTCAGCTCCACAACAAAAACCGCATCAGAAAGCCGTTTTCAGGCTATTTGGTGCGGTTTTGTTTTTGTTTAAAATTTTTCAACATAAAAACCGCTCATTGCAGAGCGGTTAATCAGTTTCTTTTGGTTCATATCTGTAACCTTTGTCAAAAGGTCTGTGTCTGTCGTGACTTTTTTCACCACGAAAGATTTTATTCGGGATTCCTGTTGGATAAGCAGAGCAAGCTGAAAAAGGAGGTTCATCAATTAGCTTATAGTATTTGCAACTTTCGCATTTTGACTTTTTGCTAAAACACATAAAATATCCCTCCAAATGGCTTTGGCTAAATTTCTTTTCTGACGGGCAGACCACAATTCATAGCTTTTTTAGCTCTTTTAGGAGTGTCTTTTTTTACACTAAACGCATACCTATGTATCGAATCTTCTTCGTACCAATCATTATTTGAATACCAATAAAACAACTTCAAGTAAAATTACAATATAACAAAAATGCTATTTTATGTACTGTTAATCTTGATGAAACGGATTATTTTTTCTTTTTTCTTCTCCAATTTCTAACAGTCTATCCTGTGCTTTTTTCTTTTCTTCTTCGGTAGCCTCAGTTGAATCAAGTATATCGCAGAGTTTTATTTCTTCCTCTGTTGGGGGTATCATCATAATTTTATCACCTATCAAATCTATAAAATCAGCAATTATTCCACAATAATATTTGGAGTTACCCTAACTATACTGCGACAGTTTTCACAATAAAATTCCAAAGATTTTTGTATTGGGACAGAAAAAGGAACATAATATGATTTTTGGCATTCATAACAAAGTATGCGTTCACCGTCCTGCAATCTTTCTATTAAGTCTTTTTCTGTATTCATAATAACAATTGCCCTCTTATAAAATTCATAATGTTACCAATGAGTTAATAATCAATTTGCAACATATGTCTGCCTGTTCTTTCAAAATATTCTTTATCAACTTTTTTCGCCTCTGACTTAATTTCATCAGGTGCATCTTCCCGTATTGCTAAGCAACAAGTTCTTTTGTCACGATAAGTCCATTTTAAAAATTTATCAAATTTTCCTGTCATTGTAATTAAACATCATCAGAATTTTCGGCATCTGATTTATCCTTACTGTTGCTTTTACCTTTGCCAAAAGTTTCTTCATACAATCTGTCGATTTCTTCGGGTGGCAAATCAAGCAATAAATCTTCCGGAGTATCGTAATCTATAAATATATTTTCATTGGTTGATTTTTTCTTATTTGACGACATATTTTAACCTCTTTACTAAAAATTTCTTTCATTATAATTGATAAGTAGAAGTCATCCTTATAATTGTTACTTTTTTCAATTATTTTTTGAGTTTTTTATTCTCTTTTTCTTTAGCAGAATTATATTTTCCCATTAACTGCTTTTCCATTTCCTTTATTTCATCAACATCTTTAGTGTCAAGATTTCCAAAGGGATATTTATTCTCGTTCATATAAAGACTTCCCAGTTATTATTCTATATTCATTTTAGTATCATTCTTCCGTTTTAGCCGGATTTTTAATCATTCTGCCGTTGACGAAGATGTAGTCATCATCGGAATTTGCGTTTTCGACTGCTTCGGTTTCACGCTGAACTTCTTCTTCCGTGAGGACATACTGCACATTTTCGCCTGTAAAGTAGCCGACAGATTCCTGAACACCCTTTGAGATTACGGATACTATTATATAGGTTGCAATCATCGGGTAGAAAATTACCGAGAGAGCAACTGCAATAACAAGCATTGCACCCTTTGCATAGATTACTGCAAGGAATACTGCGAATGAAACTATGCCGACAAGCACAAGTGCTACAATATTTCTGAGAATTTTGCCGAAAATCAACAAGAGTGAATTTTTATAAATGTCACGAAGTCTGAGGTCGTAGGTAATTGTGAGGAGCGGAACATAGAACAGCATTATGAGCATTGCAATTGAGAACACTATATATATGGTAAAGACAGAGCCGTAGACTATGTCCGTCTGAGCAAGTGTTCCGTAATAGAGAATTGCAAAAAACGAACACGCTACTATGAGGTAAGCGACAAATCCGTTGAAGATTGATTTTTTCAGATTTTCACGGAATGCCTGTACAAAAGTTTTGAAAACATTTACATCCTCTTTTTCAACCGAAATTTTGCGGATTACCATTACAAGTCCCGAATAGAACGGCATTGCGGGAATTATGCCTAAACTCCACAATATTACATTGTTGAATCCCGACAGAAAGCTTATGAGAATGAATATTCCCGAGAATGCCACAAACGGAATTGAGTACATTAATCCCGCAAGCAAAAGCTTTGGAAAGCGGGTAAAAAATCGTGCAAGGGATGATTGATTGAAATTTTTCATAATTGCTAAATTAACCTTCTTAAAAACAAATTTGACATAATATTAGCACAAAATGTCGGTTGTTTTCAATAGAATGACCATATTTGTCAGGTTACAATATTGTAACTTTAACACTATTTTATAATTCCTTATTTGACAAATAAGTCATAAAAGTCAGATATTATGCGGTTGTTTTTTGTTTTATTTTGTAATTGTATTTGGTCAATAATTTCGTTTTGACTAATCACAGACAATTTTTTTAAAAAAATCTATTGTATTTTCATAAATAGTGTGTTATGATTGTGGCAACGGAGTGAACATAGAATATTGTTCTCTCGTCAATATCCGGGTTTAGCGGATAAATATTTTTTAATTAAGGTGAAAGCTATGAAAAAATCAACATTCAAAAGAGCTGCGGCTCTTGCTGTTGCAGGTATGATGACAGCTACCGCACTCGTAGGTTGCGGCGAAGCTTCTTCTTCAAACGCAAAAGATGATTCAAGTGCAGCAGGCAACGCAAAAAACGGTAAAGTTTACTATCTTAACTTTAAGCCTGAGCAGGACAAAGCTTGGCAGGCTCTTGCTAAGAAGTACAAAGACGAAACAGGCGTTGAGGTAACTGTTAAGACAGCTGCCGAGGGTACATATGAGTCAACTCTTACAGCAGAGATGGATAAGGACAACGCTCCTACACTCTTCCAGGTTAACGGCCCTGTTGGTCTTGCTAACTGGAAAGATTATTGTGCTGACCTCAGCTCTTCAGACATTTACAAGCAGCTTACTTCAAAAGACTACGCTCTTGAAGAGGACGGCAAGGTTTACGGTATCGCTTATGTAATTGAAACATACGGCATTATCTACAACAAGACTCTCCTCCAGAAGTATTGTGATTCTGACTTTGCTTCAGTTAAGAAGATTGAGGACATCAACAGCTTTGATAAGTTAAAGACTGTTGCCGATGAAATCCAGAAGAATAAGGATAAGCTCGGCGTTAAGGGTGCATTCACATCAGCAGGTATGGATTCTTCATCTGACTGGAGATTCAAGACTCACCTTGCTAACCTTCCTATCTACTTCGAGTACAAGGATAAGGGCATCACTTCAACAGACGCTATCGAGGGTAAATACCTTGACAACTATAAGAAGATTTGGGATCTCTACATCACAGATTCAACATGTGATCCTGCAGACCTCGCAAGCAAGAAGGGTACAGACGCTGAAACTGAGTTCACATCAGGCGAAGCAGTATTCTTCCAGAACGGTAGTTGGGAATATTCAACAGTTACAGAGGCAGGCATGAAGGATGACGACCTCGGTATGCTCCCAATCTACATTGGTGCAGGCGACGAAGCTAATCAGGGTCTTTGCACAGGTTCAGAGAACTACTGGTGTGTAAACAGCAAGGCAAGCGCTGACGATCAGGCTGCTACTCTTGAGTTCATGAACTGGTGTGTAACAAGCGAAACAGGTACAAAGGCTCTTGCAGATGACATGGGCTTTGTAATTCCTTTCAAGGATGCTAAGGCAGCAACTAATGTATTCGTTAAGATTGATAACGAACTCACAGCAGCAGGCAAAACTCCTGTAAGCTGGAACTTCACAACAATGCCAAGTGAAGATTGGAAAAACGGCGTTGGTACAGCTCTTACACAGTATGCAGCAGGCACAGGCGACTGGGATGCTGTTAAGACTGCATTCGTACAGGGCTGGAAAACAGAATATGCAAAGGCTAACGGCTGATTGTAAGATTTCTGTTTTAATTTAACAGGTTCGGTAGGGGGGCGGCATTCCGCTCCCCTTTCTTATGAACGGAAAGGCAAAATATTATGTTTAGAAAACCTAAAAGAAAAATTTATTTTCTGATATTTGTTCTTCCCACTTTGGCTGCTTTCCTTATAGGTTTTGTGTATCCGTTCTTCAACGGCATTTACCTTTCGTTCTGTAAGTTCAGAACAACAAGCGATGCAGTATTCATCGGGTTCGGCAACTATGTCAAGGCCTTTCAGAATGAGGGCTTTTTACATTCATTCTGGTTCACGGTACTTTTTGTTATAGTATCGGTTGTACTTATTAACCTCATCGCATTCTTCGTAGCGTATGCTCTTACGCTCGGAATCAGGGGTTCAAATGTTTTCAGAACCGTTTTCTTTGTACCTAACCTTGTAGGCGGTATCATTCTCGGCTACATCTGGCAGTACATTTTCAACGGTATTCTTCAGTATTACGGCACAAACCTTGCGCTTAACGCAAACTTTGGTTTCTGGGGCCTCATAATTCTGATGTGCTGGCAACAGGCAGGTTATATGATGATTATTTACATTGCCGGTTTCCAGAGCGTACCTCATGACCTTTATGAGGCTGCTAAAATTGACGGTGCAGGCAAAAGGCAGTTGCTTACAAATGTAACATTGCCGATGATGATGCCTTCTATCACAATCTGCACGTTCCTTACACTTACAAACTCATTTAAGCTATTCGACCAGAACCTTGCCCTCACAGGCGGTGCTCCGGGTGTTGTATCGCAAGCAACCGGTACAACGGTTTATCAGACAGAGATGATGGCTCTCAACATTTACAATACATTCTATGCTAACCAGAACTCTCGTGGTGTAGGTCAGGCTGAGGGTGTTATCTTCTTTGTAATTGTTGTAATCATTGCTCTTGTTCAGCTTTACTTCACAAGAAGAAAGGAGGTTCAGCAGTAATGGCTAAAGTAGCGGCTAAGGCTAAAGAAAAGCCTGTTAAGAAAAAGCAAACGGTAGGAATGAAGATTTTAACCGTTCTGTTTTCAATTGTTTCAATCTTCTATGTTGCTCCTGTTTTCATTGTACTGATGAACTCCTTTAAGAGCAATGCGGCAATCAGCCGTGCAATCTTTGAATTTCCTAATGCAGACAGTTTTCAGGGTTTTCAGAGCTACATGACGGGTATGTTCCACGGTAACTATCCTTTCTGGAAGTCAATTGTATGGAGCTTTTTCATTACAATCGGCGGCGTTGTGCTTATCCTTTTCTGCACATCAATGTGTGCGTGGTACTTACAGCGTTCAAACTCAATTGTATGTAAAATTATCTACTACTTCTGCATTTTCTCAATGGTTGTTCCTTTCCAGATGGTAATGTTTACCCTCTCAAAGACAGCCGACAACCTCAAGCTTACAACTCCGTGGGGTATTTTGATTATATACCTCGGATTTGGTGCAGGACTTGCGGTGTTTATGTTCTCGGGATTTGTTAAATCAATTCCTGTTGAAATTGAGGAAGCTGCCGATGTTGACGGTGCAGGTCCTTTGAGAACATTCTTCGGTATTGTTCTTCCGATTATGAAACCTACTTTCATTTCGGTTGCAATCCTTGAAACAATGTGGATTTGGAACGACTACCTTCTCCCCTATCTTATTCTTGATATGGATTACAAGACTATTCCGATTCACATTCAGTACCTTAACGGTAGTTACGGTCATACAGATACAAGTGCTATTATGGCGCTTATCGTTCTGAGCATCGTTCCGATTATCATTTTCTACTTTGCTTGTCAGAAATACATCATCGAGGGCGTTGTTTCAGGTGCTGTAAAAGGTTAATCTTTCTTTCATTTTATTTTCAAAAGACGGCTGTGTACATTATGTTACACAGCCGTTTTTCGTTCGTGTAGATAGTTTGCATAACGCAAAACCTATTCTGCCCGAGCGTAACATTGCAATTGTCTGTGTAATCCAACTGTAGGGGCGTTCATTGGACGCCCGCTTTGATGGATTTATTTGTTTTATGCTTATGTTATGATGTGATGAAAATTGTGTATTCTAATGTAGCGGCGAACCTCGTTCGCCATTCGAAACGATTGTAAAATCGGTTCGATTTAATGAATCAAATAATAACGGTGTATGCGTTATCTGTTCGTTTTGGTTTTGCAACCAAAACGATTGGCGATCACTGATCGCCGCTACTGTATGGCAATTACTATGCGACTATCCTAATAAAAAACATTGATACAAAAACACCCATTGATATGATTACATACCAATGGGTAAGTTTTTATGTATTAACTTTTACTGTCAAAAATCAGATTGACTGAAGGACGGGTTCGCCGTTTTCGGCTGTGAGGTGCATTGCTGTAACTCCGCCTGCGCCTGCCTCAATCATTGCGTTTGCAATTTTCTCCTCAACCTCTCTGCGGATTGTGTTTCTGAGGTCACGAGCGCCGCTTGCACCGTTGCATGACTTCTCTGCAAGGAGCTGACAAACCTTTTCGTCAAAAGTGAACTTGATGTGCTTTTCCTCAAGAGTCGGCACATACTCAGAGAGCATAAGGTCTGCAATCTTAACAAAATCATCCTTTTTAAGGCTGTTGAACACGATAACCTCGTCAACTCTTGCGATAAATTCGGGACGAAGAAACTCGGAAAGTGCCTTCATAACCTTTTCTTTTGAGGCATCTTCTTCAGTCTTGCCAAAGCCGAGTGCGCTGTCCTTTGATGCAGAGCCTGCGTTTGAGGTCATAATGATAACTGTGTTTTCAAAATTTACTGTTCTGCCGTGAGCGTCTGTAACTCTGCCCTCATCAAGAATCTGGAGCAGAATGTTGAGAACATCGGGATGAGCTTTTTCGATTTCATCAAAGAGAAGAACCGAATAAGGTCTGCGGCGAACTTTCTCTGTTACCTGACCTGCCTCATCGTAGCCAACATATCCGGGCGGTGAACCGATGATTTTAGAAACCGAATGTTTCTCCATAAACTCACTCATATCAAGTCTGATGAGAGTTTCGGGAGTATCGAAAAGTTCCTTGCTGAGAACCTTTACAAGCTCTGTTTTACCGACACCTGTAGGACCTACAAAGATGAATGATGCAGGTCTGCGGCGAGGTGAAATCTGAACTCTGCTTCTTCTGATTGCAGATGCAAGAGCCTTTACAGCCTCATCCTGACCGATAATTTTCTTTTTAAGCTCGTCCTCAAGGTCGGCAAGCTTTGAAAGCTCGTTTTCCTTGATTCTTGATGCGGGGATACCTGTCCAGAGTTCGATTACCTTGGCAATATCTTCCTCTGTAACCTTTGAAACAAGAGTTTCGGGATCAATTTCTTTAAGGTCATTGTCAATTCTTGCAAGGCTTGTGTTAACCTCGGCAAGCTGTTCGTAGTTTACCTCATCGGCATTTGTGAGAGCGTCCTTCTTGACGAGAAGTTTCTGTCTTTCGTCCTCAAGCTTGTCGTGACGCTCCATATTTTTGTTGCGGAGAGCCGCACAGGCACAGCTTTCATCGAGAAGGTCGATTGCCTTGTCGGGGAGAAAACGGTCTGTTATGTATCTTTCGGAAAGGACAACCGTCTTGCGAACGATATCATCGTCAACAATTACACGGTGATGCGCCTCGTAATAGCCCTTGACACCTGCGATAACATCAATTGACTGAGCAATTGTAGGCTCGCCTACCTTTACGGGCTGGAATCTTCTTTCGAGAGCGGAATCCTTTTCGATATATTTTCTGTATTCATTGAATGTTGTAGCACCGATAACCTGAACCTCGCCTCTTGAAAGAGCCGGTTTGAGGATATTTGCGGCATTCATTGTACCCTCGTTGTCACCTGTGCCGACAAGGCTGTGAACCTCGTCAATAAAGAGAATGATATTACCGTTCTCTTTGATTTCGGAAACAAGGCCTTTGATTCTGCTTTCAAACTGACCTCTGAACTGAGTACCTGCAACAAGTGAGGTGAGGTCAAGGAGCTGAATTTCCTTGTTTTTAAGTCTTTGAGGAACATTTCCTGCGGCAATGCGGAGAGCAAGTCCCTCTGCAATTGCGGTTTTACCTACACCGGGTTCACCGATAAGGCAAGGGTTGTTCTTTGTTCTTCTTGAAAGAATCTGAATTACACGCTCAATCTCGCTGTCTCTGCCGACAATGCGGTCGATTTTGCCCTCTCTCGCCTTGCGTGTGAGGTCCTCACAATAAAGATTGATGTGCTTTCTGTTCTTTTCTTTTTTCTCTTTTTTGCCCTTTTTATTGTTGTCCTGATTTGTCGCATTGTTGTTCTGTCCACCGAACATACTGTTGAAAAATGCAGGAAATGCGGGTGCGCCGTGAGAGAAGTCATCGTCTTCGCTGCCGTCACCGTCTTTAGCAAAATCGCCCATCTGCTCGGCAAGGTTATCCGCACCAAGCTGTTCCATAAGCTGTGACATATCGCCGTCACCCATACTGTTCATGAGGGTATTCATCTGATCCTGAACATTTTCAAGGTCCTCGTCCGAGATACCCATTTTGCTGATAAGATCCTCAACAGGCTTGATTCCAAGCTCTTTTGCACAGGTAAGGCAATAACCTGCTGTCGGGGCATCTTTGGAATTGTTATTTGAAACGAAAACAACCGCAGGTCGTTTTCCGCATCTTGTACAAAGCATAGCATACTCCTTTTTACGACACCAAATTGCACATCTGCTGTCATGGTAATATAAGAATTATACAACTGTTTAACAAATAATTCAATATTTATTTGTCGGAATTTATTTATTTTTAATGTCAGCTGTCTTTTTAAGTGATTCGTTGTATTCTTTAATCATTGCAAAATAGATTTTGCCGTAGCGATACAAAGCGTAGAGCATTGATGCGGCGGTAATCGAAAGCAATACAAGGTCAAGCACCATATTTTCGTAAGCAAAGAAAGCCTTGAGAAATACAATAAGACATACGGAGAAGTAGAAAATAATTGTGCCGACTTTTCCGTACCAGTTTGCAGAAGGCGGAGTGAGTCTTTTTTTAATTAAATCAGCACCGCCGAGGAGCATAAGAAGGTCTTTGACCAAAAGTGTTACGAGAATCGGAAGAACCATAGGCACATAAATTACCATGCAGATGACAACCGCAAAAAGCGTTACCTTGTCTGCAATGGGATCAAGGATTTTTCCGAGAGGAGTTACCTGATTGAGCTTTCTGGCGGTCATTCCGTCAAAGCAATCGGAAAGTCCCGACAAACCTATACATATTGCCGCATAGATATATTGTTCCGCAAGGAAAAAATATACAAACGGAATTATAAGCACAAATCTTATATAAGTTATAATGTTAGGTATGGTAAACAAATCGGATGTTTTAAAACTCCACACATCTTTTTCTTTTTCCATTTCTGTTCCCTCCTGTTTCTTCATTCAGACTACAACGCTGAAAAATTTAAAAACAGCACCCGAAATCATCGGGTTATTAAGCATTTCGGGGTTTGAAAACTCAAGCACTCCCGAATAGATATTTACGGCAAAAAATACAAGGATTGCCGCCTCCGCAAGTCCAAGTACACCGCCGAGAAACTGGTTAATCTGTTTCACAACGGGTATTCTGAACACTCTTGCAAGTTTGTTTACGAGTATTTTAATGATTATAAAGATAATTATTGAAATTACTGCGCCGATAACCAAACGGAACATTCCTGTGATAATCGGCTGAATAAGATTTTCTACCGAAGTTGACACCGTTGTTGCGGCAGAACTCGGAACTTTAAAA
>CACXYD010000055.1:14446-16734 GCA_902771755.1 uncultured Ruminococcus sp.
GTTTGTATAGATGCTTGAATCCAATCCGAAAATTGAAAGGAAGAATCCGAGCATTCCCATAACCCAGTTTGGCAAAGCCGAAAAGCTGTTTGCAATGGCTGAGTTGATGCCCTGAGTGTCAATCATTTGTTGCAGATTTGTTGTTAAAGTCTGCTGAACAAATGCCGTATAAACCCACGATGCAAGAAAATTTGAAATGTGATATGCAAGAAAGCCCGTGAGAGCCACACCTGCAACATTAAGAATTGTGATTGCTATGCCACGCTTGAAGTCAATCAAAAACAAAAGCGCAAACACGGCAATAATAATTATATCTGCAACCAAATTTATTACTCCTGTTTTGAAGTTTGAGCAGTATCGTCACTCGATACTTTGTCAAGGTCGATAAACCTGATCTGATTTACGCTGAGAATGTAGGCGGTGTAATCCGAGGCAAGCACAACCTTTTTTGAACCTGTTCCCGAATTTGCCGAATAAAGCAACTCGCCTTTTTGATTATAACCGTAAACAACATTTCCGTCAAGAATTGCAACTGTCCCCTTGTAGACAGAGAGCGAATCGGCTTTGTGTTCGGTATTGATTGTATACTGTGCCTCACCGTTGCTGTTATAGCTTATGAGAGCAACGCTTCTGCCGTCACCGCTTCTTGAAAGAGCCATTGTATAGGTTGAGGTGTCTGTGTTAAAGCAGTAGTTTGAGAGTGTTTTGTCCTCATAGCTTACTGTTTTGTAATTTTTTTCACCCTTTTTAACAATATAACTTGCCTGTGAACCGACAAGAACTGCCGTGTCGGATGTGAGATACTTGCAATCAAGCACGCTGTCACCCGAAATTTTGTAGGTTGAAACAGGCTTTTCCTGTGAAAAATCAAGCACATAAACACCCGTTACTACCGAACCCTTATCGCTTGACACACCTGTGGCAACACAACCCGAACCGTCCTTGTTGATTGCTACCGATGTTATATAATATTCCGAAAAAGAATATTTGTAAATTCTGTTATTATTTTTGCTGTAGGCATACAGCGTTGTAAGATAACCGTTGTCCTCGGTAACAAGACAGTATGTACCGTTTGAGGCAATGTCACCTGTGTAGATTTTATCCTCGGCATTGCCTGAGTAAAGCTTTTCGTCAAAACTGCTTATCTCATAGCTTGCACTGCCGATTCCGTATGTGAGAAATCTGTTTTCATTGCTTTTCATCACGGGATTAGAATGGGTAAGCTGAAGTCGTGCAACCTCTGTACCCGAATTTGTAAGGGTTACGAATGAGGTGTCGGACGCATACACGGCATGTCCCTGTGACACGGCAAAGTTGCCTGATGAAACCTCGGAGCCGATAATGTCAACGGGATAGCCGTGACCTGCATTTCCGAGTACATCATAAGTCCACCAGTTAGAGATGTTCTCCCATGTAAGCTTGTCACGGTTTGCAAAAGCAAAAACTATAAGTCCTGCCGCAAGAGCAATACACGCACCGAGTACGATTTTCTTGACAGCTTGGGGCGACATTTCGGTTTTTTCCTGTTCGTAATCGTCAAGAGGCATATCCTCATAGCTCATTACATCTCTGTCGGTTTTATGTGTCTTTCGTTTTGAATAATGTCCTTTAAACTTTTTAAACATCAGTGTTCACTCCTTTTTGTGAACTGTTGTCATTTTCATAATTCACACGATTCAGGTACAATCCGCAAGCCTGTGCGGTAGGTCCTGAATATTTTCTGTTTTTCTTTTCTATAATGGTGGGAATTTCATCGGGAGCAATTTTGCCCTGCTGAACTCTGAGAAGTGTCCCCACCATAATACGAACCATATTGTACAAAAAGCCGTCAGCCTCAACCTTCATTGTAACAAGGTCGCCCTCACGGGTTACCGAAAAGGCTTTTACATTTCTGGTCATGTCCCCCTTTTCACGGTTATCAAGCGTGCAAAAGGAAGTAAAATCATGTCTGCCGACATATGCCTGAGCGGCTTTGTTGAGCAGATTTTCGTCAATTTTGTATCTGTAATGAAGTGCGTAACCGTCAAGAAACGGGTTTCGCACCTCGCTGTTCCAGATTTTGTAGATATATTCCTTGCTTGTGCAGGAATAGCGGGCGTGAAAATCGGGTGCAACCTCTTTGCAGTCAAGAACCGCAATGCTTAACGGCAACCAGCGGTTAAGCGCCGCCTTGAGCCTTTCGGGCTTTATGGGATGCTCTGTTTTAAGGCTGATACAGTACATATTTGCGTGAACTCCGCTGTCTGTGCGACTGCAACCCTTTACATCAAAATCATCACCGATAATCT
>CACXYD010000056.1 GCA_902771755.1 uncultured Ruminococcus sp.
TCTTTTCGCCCTTCTTAGGCTTGTAAGTGCAAACTCTGATTTTTTTGCCTTTACCGTTCTTTACAACTTCACCTGTAACCTTAGCACCCTCAACGAGCGGTGTGCCAACCTTGATGCCGTCGTCTGTGCCGACTGCTACAACATCAAATGTTACTGTGTCGTTTGCTTCTGCGTCAAGCTTCTCGATGAAGATAACCTCATCGTTAGTTACCTTGTACTGCTTGCCGCCTGTCTGAATAACTGCGTACATTTTAGTACCATCCTTTACATTGGGCTCGCTATGTGCAGGTGGAACGAATCACTTAAAACCCACAATATGCGGCTTATATACTATACCATAAAGGAAAATTCTTGTCAACAATTTTCCCGATATTTTTTAAGTATATCAAAGATTGTTCTGAATTCTGCAAGCCTTGAGAGTATTTTTCATAAGGGTTGAAATTGTCATAGGACCTACACCGCCGGGTACAGGTGTGATAAATGAACATTTATCCTTAACATTTTCAAAATCAACATCACCGCAGAGCTTACCTTTTTCATCTCTGTCCATACCGACATCAATTACAACTGCGCCCTCTTTTACCATATCGGCGGTTACAAACTTCGGTCTGCCGACTGCGGCTACGAGGATATCTGCCTGTGAACAGATTTCTGCAAGATTCTTTGTTCTGCTGTGGCAGATTGTTACTGTGCCGTTTTCGTGGAGCAAAAGCATTGCCATAGGCTTGCCTACGATATTACTTCTGCCGATTACAACGCAGTTTTTGCCGCTTACTTCAATGTTGTAGGAATGGAGCATTTCCATTACGCCTGCAGGTGTGCATGGGAGAAAATCATACTCGCCGAGCATAATTTTGCCGACATTCACAGCGTGGAATGCATCAACATCTTTAAGCGGGCTGATTGCCTCAATAACAGCCTTGTCATCAAGGTGTTTCGGCAACGGAAGCTGAACAAGAATACCGTTGATATCCTTCTTGTTATTAAGAGTTTCAACAAGGTTTAAAAGTTCTTCCTGTGTTGTTTCGGCAGGAAGTGCATACTCCTCAGACTTAAAGCCTACAAATTCACAAGCCTTTTTCTTGTTATTTACATATACTCTTGACGCAGGATCGTCACCTACAATTACTACTGCAAGACCGGGTGTTATTCCGTGAGTTTCCTTTAACTCAAGCGTCTGCTTCTTTACTTCTTCCTTTACCTGTGCCGATACCTTTTTTCCGTCGATAATCTGCATAGAAAGAATCCTCCTTTTTTCTGTTTATAATTAAGAATACAATACCTGTTATAAAAATTACTGCCGAAAGAACCTGTGACACCCTTATGTCTGCCCCGAAAACCTGGAACGGAAGATAAAGACTGTCTGTTCTGAGTCCTTCAACAATTGTTCTTTCAAATCCGTACCATACAAGGTACATAAAGAAAATCTGTCCCGAATATTTCTGCTTATATTTTCCGTAGAAATGGAGAAGAACAAATCCGAGCAGACACCACATTGATTCATAGAAGAAACACGGGTGAACTCCTATGTTGCCCGTTCCCTCGCTCATCATTCTCCAGGGCAAATCTGTGGGAGATCCGTATGCCTCCTGATTCATAAAATTGCCCCATCTGCCTATTCCCTGTCCTATAAGGAAACCGACCATTGCAATGTCGAGAACAGGCATGATTTCCATTTTCTGTATTTTGGCAACAGTCAGACCGCCAAGCAATGCACCGATGATTCCGCCGTAAATGGCAAGTCCGCCGTTGTTGATGTAGAGAATTTCAATCAGATTCTGTCCGTAATAATCCCATTTAAAGAAACAGAAGTACAGTCTTGCACCGATAATTCCCGTGATCATTCCTGCAAAAATACAGTTAATAAGCTTTGAACCGTCGACCTTGTAACGGGGAGCGCTTTTCCACGCATAAAGTACGGCAAGCAAAAGTCCGCAAGCGATGATTATTCCGTACCAATAGACCTTGTAATCACCGATTGAAAACGCAATCGGGTTAATATCAAATTCCCAGCCAAATCCGGGAAACTGTACATGATACGGCATAATTACACCTCATCGGGCTGTTTTACAACAGACAAAGTACAGTTGTTGACATCAAGCATTTCGGCAAGTCTTGCGTTGATATCCTCAAGCTTTGCGTTTGCAACCGCATCAATGTAGGCAAAAATTTCGTTACCTTGCATTGCATAATCTATTATTGAATTTGAAATTGCACTTACTGAGTTGAGCGATGAAACCGAATCACCGTAAACAGACTTTCTTGCAATCTCAAAGTCCTCTTTGTCAATACCGTTTTTCTTGATATCCGAGATATACTGCTTGATCATCTCAGCCGCCTGTTTTGGCGCTCTTGATTCACCGCCGAAGATTACCGAACAGTAACCCGGACCTTCAAACAGTTCATAAGAAAAGCTTGAATTGATAAGGTTTGAATCCATAAGATTTCTGTAGAGTGTACTTGTATTTGACGCAAGTGCCGAAAGAAGAATATCTGTACAAGCAAGTTGCTTTTCGTTAAGAGGCTTGTCTGCCTTTTCCTTGAAGCCGAGATTAAACAAAGGCATTGAAACAGGGAAAGTCTGCTCAACATAGGGTTCTTTGATTTCATAAGGCTCTGTTTCAAAATAGTTTTTGATTTCCTTTTTCTCACAAGGTTTGAGCATTTTGTCTGCAACTTTAAGCACACCGTCAACCGTTACATTACCTGCAACGCAGAGAACCATATTATTGAGGTTGTAGAAAACATTGTAAACTTCATAAAGCTTTTCGGCTGTAATTTCTGCGATTGTTTCAACAGTACCTGCAATGTCAATTTTTACAGGGTGATTGTGGTACATACCCTCAAGCATATTGAACATTACTCGCCAATCGGGAGAATCGTCATACATTTTGATTTCCTGACCGATAATCCCCTGTTCCTTTGCAACTGTCTGAGCTGTAAAGTACGGATCCTGAACAAAATCAAGAAGAATTTCAAGGCTTTCATCAAACTTGTCTGTACATGAGAAAAGATAGCAGGTTTTTTCAAAGCTTGTGTAAGCGTTAGCATTAGCACCTGTCTTTGCGTATCTTACAAACGCATCACCTTCTTCACTTTCAAAAAGCTTGTGTTCAAGGTAATGAGCAATACCGTCGGGAACTGTGATTATATCGCCGCCGTTTACGGAAAACTTTGTATTGATACTGCCGTAGCGTGTGCCGAAAATTGCGTATGAAGAAGTGTAGCCCTCTTTTGGATAAACAAAAATTGTAAGTCCCGATGGATGTTCAACTTTATAATAGCTGTCGCCTGCTATTTCTGATTTGATTTCTGTAATATTCATTCTGTCCGCCTCCCTTACTTATTTTTGAGAACATAAACTGTATCAAGCAAGAGCTTGTTTGCGGCATCTACAATCTGCTCTTTTGTAACGGCATTAACCTCGGCAGAAACTTCTTCAACAGTTTTAAGGTCACCGTTAAAGATTCTTCCTGTGTACCAGCTTTCAATACCGCTTACGCTGTCGCTGCTTGACTTGAATGAATTGACAACAGCAAGTTTTGTTGCCTCAATTTCAAAATCTGTAATTTCGCCGTTCTTCATATCCTCAATTTCTTTGAGAATACCTTTTTCGGCTTTTTCAAGGTTTTCGCCTTCAACACCGCTGTTGATGTACATTATGCCCTTGATTGAATCGTAAGAAGATGAGCAGTAGTAGCAAAGGCTCTGCTTTTCACGAACATTGTTAAAGAGTTTTGAACTTGCGGTACCGCCGAGAACAGCACACATAAGTCTTTCGGCAACTGCCTCGTCATCGCCTGCAGAAATCTGTGTTCTGAATCCCATAACAAGCTTTGACTGAGAAAGTTCCATTTCCTCTGTGATATGTTTTTCTTCGGAAACATTCTTAACAACATTAGTCGATGAAGTCACAACATTTCTTTCAACATTTACAAAAGCATTTGTAAAGACTTCCTTTGCCTTATCGGCAGGGCTGTCGCCAATGTAGAGAATCTCAAATTTTGCGGTTCTGAGAAGATTTTGCCATGCCTTGTAGAGTGATTCGGCAGTTGCGGCTTTGATTTTTTCGGCAGTACCGTAACGCTTGATTCCGAAAACTTCGTCCTTGCACATATGCTTTACAAGCTGTCCCATTGCATAGATTCGCTTTTCGTTGAATTCCGAGTCAATCACATCAAGAAGTTGTCTGCGTTCCTGTTCAAGTTCACTCTCAATAAAAGCATTGTCTTTTACATTAGGCTCAAAAATTACGCTACACAAAAGTTCTGAAAGTTCCTTGGCAATGCTGACATCATCAAGAGCATATCTGTCATCAAGGCCTGATACGGAAATTTTAAGCACCTGACTTTCTCCGAGTTTTGAAAGCGATGAAGTGAGGTCTGCACCGTAAAGTGAACTGAGTTTTTTGCTGAGAACAGTGAAATCGGGATATTTTTTGCATGAACGAACAAGCAATCCGCCCACAAGTGCATTTTCCGATGCTGTTTCAATAGAAAGCGGAACAACAATATTCACGCTGATTTTCATTGTTTTAAAACGGCTGTCTTTTATGTTTGTAAAGAAAACACCGTCTGCAATTTCATTTCTGTTGATGAAATTCATTTAATCAACTCCATTTTCAGATTGTCAGTCATATTGTATCACATTTTGATTTATTATAAAAGGGATATAAGAAAAAATACCGCATATATGCACATTATTCAGTAAAAGTATATCCTTTAAGGTTTAAAATATTAAATCACTCATTTTCAGGTTTATCATCAAGTTCAACAGGCACAACCTTGTCCTGTTCGGTAATTTTTCTCATCACTCTGCAAGGATTTCCTACTGCAACAACTCCTGAGGGAATGTCCTTTACAACAACACTTCCTGCACCGATAACACTTCCCTTGCCGATTGTTACACCTGCACATATTGTTGAGTTAGCACCTATCCAGACATCATCTTCTATATGAACAGGCTTTGACACAAGGATATCTTTGTTTCTCTGCTCTGCATCAATCGGATGAGTTGCGGCTGAAATACATACACCGGGAGCAATAAAACAATTGTTGCCGATATGAACAGGTGAAGTATCAAGAATTGTACAATTATGGTTTATAAAAACAAGTCCGTGAAAATGAATATTAAATCCGTAATCGCAAAAGAACACGGAATTTACTATTGACCTGTCATCAAATGTACCGAGAAGTTTTGAGAGAATCTCATTTCGTTTCTTTTCATCATCAAGTGGTGTATTATTTAATTCAAGGCAAAGATTTTTAGCCGTTATCTGTTCGTCACGAGGAAGTTTGAAATCAAAGCAACAATACGGCTTATCCTGTTTCATCATTTCAAGATATGTCATAATATTTCCTCCTTTTGTTTGTTAAGAAAATTTTAGCATATTTTGAGGAATTGTTCAATCGTGTAATTATCTTATGTGAGGGATTTGATGTTTATAAATAGAGATGTTTTTATAACAAAACTTATTAATGGGTTGGTACGGTAGGGGCGTTCATCGGACGCCCACCTTGATAAAACTATATGTTCTATTTAAATTTTTTGATGTGATGTAAGTTATGTATTCATTTGTAGCGGCGAACCGTGTTCTTCGCTACAGTATAACAATCACTTTGCGGCATTTATATAATTCTTATTTATATACAATCTGTTACTTTACTTACGGGCGCCCAATGAACGCCCCTACTGACTTACAGAAAATTGTGTGGTAAAAAACAATTCCCGTCATTATTCACTAACATAAATTGATTTAACGTTAACTGCGAGTGACGGTGATTGCAATATGTCAAACTTACAACCTCGCCAATGCGGCTTGTTCATAGTCAATCTTTCATCAACGCTCTCCCTAAAAACAGTTGCTTTCTTTTATCTGCTTTTATTTTTACGGTTACTCTCTCCCCGTCATATTTCCTATTATAATTTGTTATAGCGGTAACTTGCGCGTGACGGGGGTTGCTATATGTCAAACTTCTGTCCTCGCCAATGCGGCTTGTTCATAGTCAGACAGTCATCAACGCTCTCCCTAAAAACAGTTGTTTTCTTCTATCTTCTTTTTGTTTTACGGTTACTCTCTCCCCGTCTGAAATATAGTCGCATTGCTTTGTGCATAAATGCACTTCCTTATGCTCCTTATTTCAGACAGCGCTTTGCGCCCTTTTTCCGCCACAGGCGGCGGTCGCAAGGCTACCTCAAGTCCCGTCATCGCTTGCTTGTACAAATTTAAAAGAGGATTGATACTTTGGTATCAATCCTCTTTTAATGGTGCGAGTGACGGGACTTGAACCCGTACGTCGTGAAACACACGCCCCTCAAACGTGCCTGTCTGCCTATTCCAGCACACTCGCATTTATTAAGTTTTTGTCGGTTTCTCAACTCAACAATCAAGATTATATCACAAGGCATTTAACTTGTCAACAGATATTTGAAAGTTTTTTCAATTTTTTTACATTATTTTTTCTCTATCTACAAAAAACGCATAAAAACTGAAACTTTATGCTTTTACAAGAATGACATCGGGATAGGCTGTATCCCGATATCATCCTATTTATGAGCAATCAACCGAGAATTTTCTCTGCAACTTTCGGCAATTCATCAAACGAATTGATTGTATATTCGGGATTTTCGGTTTTACCGAATCCGTATGACGCAAACACGAACGGAACTTCTGCATCTTTTGCGGCAAGTTGGTCACCGATTGTATCGCCAAGATACAAAGCCTTATCAATCCCGTTACGCTCCATTACAAGCTTTATATTCTCCCCTTTTGTCAGATTTGTTCTGCCTGACATTTCAAAATCCGAGAAATATTTTTCAAACTTATGAGCAAACAGAAATGCCTCTATATATCCGCATTGGCAATTGCTGATTATGCCGAGAAAATAATTCTTTGAAAGAATTTCAAGTGTACTTTCAAGATTATCATACAAATGACCGCCTGTTTTGCGAAGTGACGGAATCTGTTCAGCGCAACACTCCTTTACAATTGCAACCGAATTTTCAAGCGGAAGTTCGGGCAACATTATTGACGCAATCTGCTCCACCGTCTTTCCCATATAGCTGTTCATTTCTTCAAGTGTGATTTGCTTTGTTGTTTCTTTATGTTTTTTAAGCACATCATTCCACACAGGCAAAATCACATCACAAGTGTGCCACAATGTGCCGTCAAGGTCAAATAAAACTGCTTTTTTCATAAATTAATATCTCCAAATTAAATATGTTTAACGGATTCCCGTTGCCAAAAACGATATTATCACAACGTATTTTGGTTGTCAAGGTATGGTACTGTAGTAACATTTGTTTTGATTTGATGAAATTTGAGTATTCATTTGTAGTGGCGAACCGTGTTCGCCAATCGAAGCAATTGTAAAATTGGTTCAACTTAATATAAATTTTATTCACGACAATTAGAAAATTAACATAAAATTATTATTTGATCATTTTGTGTTTGCACACAAAATGAATGGCGATCGCTGATCGCCGCTACGGTATAACAATCGCTTTGCGACATTTATATAATCTTTGTTTATAATACAATCTATTACTTTACTTGCGGGCGCCCAATGAGCGCCCCTACTGATTAACGAACAATTTGTGCGATTATAAATCAAGTTCAGCCGTCAACGCTCTCCCTAAAAACAGTCCACCGGACTGTTTTCTTAACGGTCGTCTTCAATCCCCGTCATCGCTTGCTGGTACAAATTAAAAGAGGATTGATACTTTAGTATCAATCCTCTTTTAATGGTGCGGATGTTCATAAGGGATTTGGTAAAATACAGTTTTACCGATAGTCGAACATCATATTCAAACAATGATCCGCACATTGGTTTTTTCATTTTGTATTCGGTATAATGAAGTTACCAAATACAAGGAGGTTTTAATATGAAAACAATTTTTGAAAATAGTGTCGGTAGTTATACACAACAAGGTGATTATCTTTTGCCAAATCTTACACTATCTGATGAAAATAAAAGTCAAATCGGTGTTTGGGGAATAAGACACAGACGCTATTTGAAATCAAATCATCGAATACTTTATTATAATCTTCTCACTTCGTGTAAGCTTAACAATTACCTTGCCGATGTAGACAAACGAGCAAAAAATTTATTTGAGCAGACAGTAAAATCACTTGTCGAGCAGGAGCAAGTTACAGAGAAACTCAAAGCAGAAAATATGATGTTGTGGGTTCAAAAGATGAATAATATTCGCAATCGAGCAACAGAAATCGTTAATGAACAAGTAATTTATAGATGAGAAAAAAGGCACTACTTACGGAGAAAAATTCCGTAGGCTGTGCCTTAATTTTATTTGTCTGATTAAAATGTATAATCTTAGCGAGCAGACCATTTGGTTATCCAAACGGTGAACTGCCCGCTTTCTGCACAATCTCAGCGAGCAGACTAATTATGGACAGACTGTCCAAATCGGTTGCTTTCGCTTCGTTGTGAAACAACAGCAGGCAGTATGTTTGGATAGCTATGCTGCCAAACGCCTCGTTAGGGACACCCTAAGACCTGTGACTGTTAAGTATATGTGCCAATATATATTTTTACTATGATTGCAATTATTCCAATTCTTTTTTCATCATGCTTTTTGTTTGTTTCAATTCTTTATTAAGTTCTGATATATATTCCGTGAATACATCTTTATAAAGTCCTTTTGAATAACCTTCTTGTATTTCCAAAACCAAATCAATATCAAATAACAATAATTCTTCCAGGAGCTTTGAAAAAACTTCTTTAATTTGTAGTTGAGATGAGGAATCATTCAAATTAATTGTATATTTTTCAGGGCTTTCGTCATCAAGTAAAAAAACTAACACATCGGTTTCTCCTTTAACAGTTAATATTACTTTGATTTGTTTATTCTCCACTTGTTTCATATATACTCTTCCTTTCATAAAAAGCCTCTTTTCCACCTTCTAATGTGTGTAAACTTTCGGTAGTCCAGCTTTTTATATCGTTTTCATCATTTATGTTTTTTAACTTATCATCAAAGGGGTTGCCGATATATGTATTATAATTACCATTTTGATGTGTCCTAAGAATTGACATATATGGCAATGTACGAACAGCTATATTTGCATTATGTGTAGCTATAACTACTGTTTTATGTTGTTTAGCAAGTGCAGAAATAATCGGTCTGATATTCGTGTCAATGAAAGAGTTTCCCATACCGAGCTCAGGCTCGTCCAAAAAATACGCATCAGCCTCTTCGGATAAAGTTCGTTCGAGTAACAAAATACCTTTTTCGCCGTTAGAAGGGGTATATTCTTCGTTTGATTCGGTGACAATTTGTTTAGACAAACCTATAAACGGTTTTAAGGATGTTATATTATCTTCGCTGCACAATTGCCTCAGTATATCAATTTCGGCAGAAATGGTTGATGTTTCAATATGACTCTCAATATCATTGATTGTATCAATTACTGCTTTCAATTTTTTTATTCCGATAGAAAACTCTGTTGTTTTAGAATTTTCGCATATTAGACGGTATTTTTTGTTTATGTATAAATTGCCTTTTTCTTCAATTGTTCCAAGATGATTTTTTTCATTATACTCTGGCTTTGAAAGATTTTCTTTTATCTTCTTTATATTCTTTAATAATGTTAAACGATTAGTTGCAAATTCAATAAATCCGGTGGAAGAAGGCTTAGAAACAGTATCAGAATTTCTATCGGCAATATT
>CACXYD010000057.1 GCA_902771755.1 uncultured Ruminococcus sp.
ACGGTCTTGTGAGGGAAAAGGTTAAACTGCTGGAATACCATTCCCATTTTCTGACGGTGAACATTAATGTTTACCTTAGGATCTGTAATATCAGTACCCTCAAAGAAAATGTGACCGCCTGTCGGTTCTTCAAGTCTGTTAAGGCAACGGAGAAAAGTTGATTTACCCGAACCTGAAGGGCCGAGAACAACAACTACATCGCCTTTAAAAATATCAATGTCAATGCCTTTGAGAACATGAATATCTTTACCAAATGATTTTTCAAGTCCTCTTACGGAGATTAATGCGTTATCTTTCACTCTTTTTCAATCTCCTTTCAAATCTTCTGAGGAAGTAGGAAAGTACAAGTACAATAACAAGGTAAATCAACGCAACTGTAATAAGTGGGAAGAATGCCTCGTAAGTTCTTGAACGAATCATGTTACCTACATATGTGATATCTGCAAGTGCTACATAACCGGCAACCGAAGTTTCCTTGAGAAGTGTAATAATTTCATTGCCGAGTGCAGGAAGAACATTTTTGATAGCCTGCGGAAGTACAACCATTGTCATTGTCTGTCTGTTGTTAAAACCGAGTGAACGGCTTGCCTCAGTCTGACCGATGTCAACAGCCATAATGCCCGAACGAACAATTTCTGCAACATAAGCGGCAGAGTTTACACCAAATGCGATAATAGCGGCAAAGATACCGTTTCTTACCGATGCAAGAATGATGTAATACATAATCATCAACTGAATAACAACAGGAGTACCTCTGATTACAGTAATATAGATGTTGCAAAGTGCATTAAAGAATTTAAGAACATAATCGCCAAAACTTCTGCACTTTCTCTTGCCAAGCTGAATATCATGTGTTGCTCTAACAAGAGCAATAATAAAGCCTATGATAACACCGATAATGCCTGCAAACAATGTAATTTCAAGGGTTACAAGCAAACCGCTTAAAAGCTGCTGCCATCTGTTATCTGTAATAAATGTGTTCTTAAAGCTTTCTTCAATGTTTGCAAATAAACTGCCTGATGCGCTGTCGTTTACGATAATAACCTGAGTTGTGTTTGCATAAGAAGTTGTAAAGTCGATATTCTTTCTTCTTTCGGGTGTGTCAGTCATACCTGCCATACCAAAATCAGATTTGCCTGTCTGAACTGCTGTGATAATAGCATCAAAGTCCATATCATCAATAACAAGTTTCTTACCAAGCTTGTCACAAATCGCAGTAGCCATCATCGGATCAAGACCGACAACCTCGCCTTTTTCAACATATTCATAAGGCGGGAAAGTTGCGTTTGTAGCCATATGAAGTTCACCGTCATATTTGATATCCTTCGGTGATTCATAGGGGATAGTGTCGGTATTGCCCTCTATGTAGTAACTCTTGATTTTATCAAGAATGCCTTCATTTTTGAGTTCATCAAGGGCTTTGTTGATCTTCTCTGTAAGTTCGTGATTATCCTTTGCAACACAGATTGCATACTGTTCTTCTGCGAAAGGTTCATCAAGAACTTTAAGTCCTGCATTTGCCTTTACAAATTCCTTTGCCGGCTCACTGTCAATTACAACACAGTCAATCTTTTTCTGAGTAAGAGCCACAATAGCGTCTGCACCCTTGTTATAACGCATAACCTGAGTGCCGTCAGCCTCGTAGTCAGATACAAAAGTATCGCCTGTTGTACCAATCTGAACACCTACGGATGCGCCTTTGATATCATCGGCAGTCTTAATCTCTTTAACCGATGAATCACCGCATCCTGTGAACAGAAAGACAGTAGAGAACAGCATTGAAATCAGCACTAATAAAGTAACTGTCTTTTTCATTGTTTTCCTCTTTTTCTTTCTCTTAAAATATTTATTTGCAAATCTTATCAGATTCTTGCAACGCCTGTTTCAATAGCGGCCTTCTTAACAGCCTCAGCAACAGTTTTTCCGATTCTCTTGTCAAATGCCTCAGGAAGAATATAATCTGCGTTAAGTTCTTCATCGCTAACAAGTGAAGCAATTGCAAAAGATGCGGCAACTTTCATTTCCTCATTAATATCGCTTGCACGGCAATCAAGAGCACCTCTGAAAATACCGGGGAAAGCGAGTACATTGTTAATCTGGTTCGGGAAGTCACTTCTGCCTGTACCTACAACAGCGGCACCTGCCTTTTTGGCAATGTCAGGCATAATTTCAGGTGTCGGATTAGCCATAGCAAAGAGGATAGGATCTTTAGCCATTGACTTAACCATTTCTTCGCTTACGCAACCTGCGGCAGAAATTCCGAGAAATACATCAGCACCCTTCATAGCGTCTGCAAGTGAACCCTCAAGGTGAGAAAGGTTTGTAATTTCAGCCATTTCCTGCTTAACAGCATTAAGTCTTGGATCACCCTTGCAGATAATGCCCTTACTGTCACAAAGTGTAATGTCCTTTACACCCATATTAAGAAGGTGCTTTGCAATTGCAATACCTGCCGCACCTGCACCGTTCATAACCACCTTGATTTCGTCAAGTTTCTTGTGAACAAGCTTGAGTGAGTTGATAAGACCTGCGGCAACAATAACAGCAGTACCGTGCTGATCATCGTGAAAAATCGGAATATCGCACTTCTCTTTGAGCTTCTTTTCAATTTCAAAGCATCTCGGAGCGGCAATATCCTCAAGATTAATTCCGCCGAATGAACCGCTAATAAGGTAAATTGCGTTTACGATTTCGTCAACATCCTTACTTCTTACGCAAATAGGGAATGCGTCAACATCGCCGAATTCTTTAAAGAGAGCGCATTTACCCTCCATAACAGGCATACCTGCCTCAGGACCGATGTCGCCAAGACCGAGAACAGCTGTACCGTCAGTCACAACGGCAACAAGGTTGTTTCTTCTTGTGAGTTCAAAAGACTTATCATAGTCCTTCTGAATTTCAAGACATGGTTCTGCAACACCGGGAGTGTAGGCGAGAGAAAGGTCCTCAGCCGAGTTAATCGGAACTCTTGAAACAACTTCAATCTTGCCGTTCCACTCATAGTGTTTTTTGAGTGATTCTTTTCTGATATCCATATCGGTAACTCCTTATAATAAATTCTCTTTCATTATACCCCTTAAAAGCCGTTATATCAAGTAAAAATAACAAATTTCATTTGACTTTTGTACAAAATAGGTATAAAATGATTGTGCGAGTGTGTTGAACAGCTGCGAGCAGCTACCGAAAGGTACTGTGCGAGGAAAGTCCGGGCTTCACAGAGCAATAATAACGGCTAACGGCCGCCGGAGGCGACTCCAGGGATAGTGCAACAGAAAATTACCGCCATTGTTATGGTAAGGATGGAAAGGCGAGGTAAGAGCTCACCGGAGGGCAGGAGACTGCTCTGCCGTGTAAACCCTATTTGAAGCAACACCGTGGTAGGACTTATACGCTTGCTCGGCGTGTCCTTAGGAGGTGGCATCGAGCAGATTCGGCAACGGTCTGCCAAGATAGATGGCTGTTCACGACAAAACCCGGCTTATAGACACAGTCGCATTTAAAGCACCCTTTATGGGTGTTTTTTTATTGTCGAATTTTGGCAGTTTGCACAAAATTTTTTTCGCATATTTGTAACCCACCGTTTTAAAACATTGCATTTGCACTACTTTTGCATAGCATTTTTATGCTAAAATTTCACTTGAATTGATTTAATTTGATTAATTTCGATTGATTGATTCGACATATTATGGAGTTTTGAAATTAATGTGAAAGGTGTGTAAAATTTGAAAACAAAATCAAAAATACTCAGTGCAATATTAAGCGTGAGTATCCTGTCGGCAAGCTTATCTGCTTTTGTATCAGGTTCATTTGGTGTACAGGCGGCAGAAAGCTCGTCCTCCGTATCAGCTAATAAGTACGGACTAAAAGATAATATTCAAGACGGTGTAATTTTACATTGTTTTGACTGGACTTACAACGACATCAAGGCTGAATTGCCTAATATTGCAAAGGCAGGTTTTACAAGCGTACAGACTTCTCCTGCTCAGCCTAACGGCACAGGTACTTGGTACTGGCTCTATCAGCCAACCTCATTCAGCATCGGTAAAAACGGTATCGGTACAAAGGATGAACTCAAATCTCTCTGTGATGAAGCAGAAAAGTACGGAATCAAGGTCATTGTCGATGTTGTTGCGAACCATTTAAACGGTGATCATAACAGAATCGACAGTGATTTAAGATCATCTCAGTATTGGCATACTTTCGGCGGAAATGTTGATTGGACAAATCGTTGGCAGGTAACACACGGCGAGATTGGTATGCCTGACCTTGCAACCGAAAATTCATATGTTCAGCAAAAAGTAGGTAACTATGTTCAGGAACTCAAATCAGTTGGTGTTGACGGAATTCGTTGGGATGCCGCAAAGCACATCGGTGTTCCGAGTGAAGGCGACAATTTCTGGAGATCGGTCACACAGTATGGACTTTATAACTACGGTGAAATTCTCGGTGCTCCTGACGACCGTCAGACAGGCAACGAGGGCATTATGAAGGAATATTCCAATTATATTACCGTAACAGACAGTAACTACGGTAAAACACTCCGTGATTCGTTTAATTCAGGCAATGCACCTGATTCATACGGCAACTGGTGTGCAAGAGGTATTTCAAACGATAAACTCATTTATTGGGGCGAAAGTCACGATACATGGTCAAATAACAAGGATTGGGGTTACTCAAATGATATGAGCCAGAATGTTATTGACCGTGCCTATGCGGTTGCGGCAAGCCGTAACAAAGTTACTGCACTCTATTTTTCTCGTCCTTCTTCTAAAAACAAAGACAGTATCCAGGCAGGACAGAAGGGTTCAACTCACTTTACAAGCAGTGAGGTTGCTGAAATCAATAAGTTCCACAACGCAATGGACGGTAAAGCCGATTACTATAAAAAGTCAAACGGTTGTTCAGTAATCACTCGTAAAGACGGCGGTGCTGTTATTGTAAAGGGTAGCGGAAGCGGCAATGTTTCAGGTGGTTACGCAAAACCGGGTACATACAAAGACACTATTTCAGGCAACACATTTACAATTACCTCAAGTAACATTTCAGGTACAATAGGTTCATCAGGTATTGCTGTAATCTATGAAGCTGAACCGGAAGGTCCTTCAGCATCGGTAACTCCGGGTTCAAAGAGCTACAAAACAGACACTCTCACTCTTACACTCAATTATGAAAATGCAACAAATGCGCAGTATTCAATCGATAACGGTGCATTTGTAAGTTACACAGACGGTCAGCAGATTACAATCGGCACAAATCTTGCTTATGGCACAAAAACCACAGTAACAGTAAAAGCAAGTGACGGCAAAACAACATCCGATCCTGAAACATATACATACACAAAGGTCGATCCGTATGCAATTGATGTTGTTGCTTATGACAACTCCTCAACAAGGTGGTCAACGGTCAACGCATATTTCTGGAGTGATGCCAACAACAAAATGATGACTTGGCCCGGTAAGGCAATGACAAGCAAGGGTAATAATATTTTTGAAATGGAAGTACCTGACGGTGCAGAGTATGTAATCTTCAACAACTGTGCAAGTCAGACAAATGACCTAAAACTTGCAGGCGGCGATAAAATTTATCGCAACGGTTCATGGCAGGATTACTCGGTTGTAAGACCTACACAGCCAACAACAGTTCCGACTACAACTATTCAGCCTACTACAGCAACTCAGCCGACAACTGCAACTCAGCCTACAACAGAACCTTCAAACAGAATTCTTATCGGTGATGTTGATATGAACGGAGATATAACAGTCAGCGATTCAACAGAAGTTCAGAGATATATTTCTCATATGTCAACTTTAAGCGATGACGCTCTCATTGCGGCTGATGTAAACAAAGATTCTGTTATTTCAATTAAAGATGCAACTTTAATTCAGGCTTATATTGTTAAACTTGATGCTGATGGTTCATATTGCGGTACTTATACAGGCGGTGTAGAACCTACTCAGCCTACAACAACTGTAACAGAGCCAACAACAGAACCGACTACAATTCAGACTAAAAATTATATTTATTTCAAAAATACAAATAACTGGTCAACAGTAAATATTTATGTATGGAAACGGACAGACACAACCTACATGAAGTGGCCGGGTAAGGCTATGGAAAACATAGGTAACAACACATACAGATTTGAACTTCCGGACGGTGTAGAATACGCTATATTCAATAACGGTTCAACACAAACGGGCGATTTGAAAATTCCAGATGTAAATATGATTTACTCAAACGGACAGTGGAGTAAGTACTCCGATTAAAATTTAATAAGTTTATAAGAGCCGCCCCACATAATTAAGCACATTTTTGTCTTTTGATTTTCTCACTCTATCGGGGCGGCATTATATTTTCTGTTGAAATCACAAATGAATTATGATAGCATTTGTATGAAAAACAATTTTAAATTCAATAATGAGGTAAGGAGAGTTAAATTTGTTCAGTGAATTTGAAATTTATATTGATTATCTAATGAAATCAAAACTTTTTGAAGGGTTGACTGCATCTGAAATTGAAAGATTTTTAAATTCTACAAACTATAATATCAAAGAATTTAAAACAGGTGATGATGTCCCAACAGATATTGACAAGTCTGTATTTGTCCTTGACGGTTCTGTTGCAACATATGATAACAGAGCAGACGGAACAAAAGCTTTTATAAACACTTTTGAACCAGATACAGGCTGTCTTATAGCAATTAGTATCATAAGACCGTATCCGTATGAGAATTTTGTAATGGGAGCAAGAAAGAATTCCGTTGTTCTCTACCTTGAAACAATGTCAATTATGAAACCTATGATTGGTATGTTACCGATTCAAAATATAGTTCAGCAGAATGTAATTAAAATATTCTACCAAATGACCGGAAATGTTGCAGAACGAACATTTATTAATACCGAATCATATGCTTCAACAAGAATAAAAAACTACCTAAAGTTGCTTTACACACGACAAGAAAACGAAATAATAGTCATTCCTTTAAAGAGAGCTGAACTTGCCGACCATTTGAATATGGATATTTCAACGATTAACAGGGAGTTTAACAAGCTATCAGATAAAGGTTTTCTTGATGTGAAAGGTAAATTAGTCAGAATACTTGACATAAATGGGTTTAAAAATTATATTTATTCATGAGTAATTAAGCAACTCATTTCATTGCGGAGAGTATCTGATGTTTAGTGAATTTGAAATTTATATTGATTATTTGATGAAAGTTAAAATATTTGAAGGTTTAACGGCTTATCAAATTGAAAAATTCTTAGATTCAACTAACTATAATATCAAGGAATTTAATGTAAATGACGAGATTCCGGAAGATATACATAGACTCATATTTGTTTTAAGCGGTTCGATTGCATCATACTCAAATTTAGAGAATGGAAAAAAATCTTTTGTTACGATTTTTGAACCAAAGATAAATAATTTAATTATTATAAATAAATCAATAAAATTTCCTTATGACAGTCTTAGACTCATATCACGAAAGAAATCAATCGTTCTGTTTATAGATATAGAAATTTTTAACAAACAAATGGTTGAAGTTACATCAATTCAAAATCAAGTGCTGATGAATGCAATTAAAATATATGATAGATTAGTCGAGTTTGCAACGGAGAAATCTATTGTTAATACAAGCGGTGTATCATCAGAAAGGTTGAAAAATTATCTGAAATTACTTTATTCCAAAAAAGCTGATTCGGTACTTACAATTCCGTATAAAAAGTCTGAGTTTGCAGATTATCTGAATTTAGATATATCAACCGTCAGCAGAGAAATAAAGAAATTATGCGAACTCGGTCTTATAGAAGTCAGGGGGAAGTACATTAAAATTTCAAACCTTAAAGAATTTGAAGATTATATCTTATCATAGCATAAAAAGGCAGTAAGCAATTTAATTGTTTACTGCCTTTTTTATTACTAAAGCGTAGAAATTACAAAAATGCAAATCAAATGCAAATTGACATTTCAAAAGAATAGAACTACAATATAAATATGCAAATAATTTGCATATTGTGAGGTGAATTAGTTTGAAAAAGTCTAAATACAGTACAAGACAAAGGGAATTGCTCATTAAATATCTTTCTGAACATACAGATGAACAGATTTCTACATATCAAATTGCGAATGAATTGCAAAACAGTGAAATTAGTCTTAGTGCAATCTACAGAAATCTTTCTGACCTTGAAAAAGAGGGTCTTGTAAAAAGGTGTATAAAAGCTAACTCAAGAGAGGTTTACTATCAGTATATTGCAACCGATGAGTGTAAAAACAGTATCCACCTTACCTGCCGTATGTGTGGCAAATCATTTCATATGGATTCAAATGATGCTGAAATTTTACTTTTGAGCGTAAAGCTAAACAACGGATTCACAATTAACAAATCCCTTTCAACCCTCTATGGCATATGTAAAGATTGCGGTGAACAAAACGATATAAACTAACATATAAAAAACAGGCAGTAAACAATTCAACTGGTTTACTGCCTGTTTATTTATCTATTTGATTTTTCTATAATTTTTTCGGCACATTTAATGCCGTCAACTGCGGCAGATATAATTCCGCCTGCATATCCTGCACCTTCGCCGCACGGATAGAGTCCCTCAATGAGTACACTTTCGAGCGTATCGGTATTTCTCATGATTCTGACAGGGGAGGAACTTCTGCTCTCAACACCTGTTAAAACAGCGTCACCGTCATCAAACCCGTGTAACATTCTGCCCATTTTCACAATGCCCTGAGCCATAGAAGTGCTGACATATTCAGGCAAAATTTCATTTAGATTTGAAAATTCATAATTCGGACCGATACTCGGTCTTACATCACCGAGGTGAGTCGATTTTCTGTTATTAAGGAAATCGTCAACTCTCTGTACGGGCGCATTATAATTTTCGCCGCCTGCAACAAATGCTTTTGATTCAAGTTTTCTCTGCAAATACATTCCTGCAAGTGGATGGTCTGATTCATAATCATTTGGATTTATTCCTACAAGCAACGCTGAATTTGAATTTTCGGCATCTCGAGCAAATTCACTCATACCGTTGGTGCAAAGTCGATTTTCTTCGCTTGACGCATTAACAACCTTGCCACCCGGACACATACAGAATGTATACACGCCTCGTCCGTTATCAAGGTGTGCATTCATTTTGTAATTTGCCGAACCGAGATTTTTATTACCTGCAAACTTGCCGTATTGTGCCTTGTCAATTTTCTCACGAAGATGTTCAATTCTCGTTCCGACCGAGAAAGGCTTTGCCTCAATCGGCAATTTCAAGTCATAAAGCATTTCAAAAGTATCCCTTGCACTGTGACCGATTGCAAGAATAACATTGTCGGTTTCTATAATTTCATTGCCGTTTGCGGTTTCAACGGTTATAGATTTCAGCCTGTTATCATTAAAACTCATTGAAACAAGTTTTGTTTCAAACACGAGTTTTCTACCGCTCAACGGGCGGCCGAAAACTCGCAAAAGGTTGAAAAAAAAACGCGGTCGCATGGCCGCGTTTTTTTTATTCAACATAGTAACTAGCGCGGTTTTTATTGCGGCGCGATAATTTTATTCGCGCCGCAAAAGGAACGAGTCAAGGCCTTGAGCGAAGCGTGCCTTGACCGTTCCTA
>CACXYD010000058.1 GCA_902771755.1 uncultured Ruminococcus sp.
TGTTTCCGCTCACAAAATATTACGCATGGATGATTGACAACATAAATATCGGCAAGGTATGGTATTTGTTCTCAATTTTGCCTATTGCACTTATGGCATCAAACATCTACTCCGTACCAATTTCATACGCAAATATTCGGGTAGGAAAGGTTTATGCAAAAGGTTTTATCATCACAATATTTGAACTTGCATTGTATCTTATAGTATTCATATTATTCTACATTTTCAGCAAAACTACTATTGAAAAGACAAAGCTTACAGAACGAAACCACATCCTTGAAATTCAGAAAAGCTACACAGAATCGTTGCAGTCATACATAAAATACACCTCAAAAGCAAGGCATGATTTTAAACATTCGGTTCATGTTATGAGCAGACTTGCAGACGAGGGAAATCTTTCGGCACTGAAAGACTACATTGCCCAGTATGAAAATTCGCTGACGGTAACAGCGCCTGTGCGAATCTGCAAAAGTGACGCACTCAATGCTTTGTTCAATCACTATCGTCAACAGGCAATTGAGAACAATGTTGACATTAACTGGCGGATTGATTTGCCCGACAAATCGAGAATTCTTGATGTTGACCTCTGCAGTATTTTCGACAACATACTTGAAAATGCAATTGACGGTTGCTGTACGGTTGAAGAAGGCAAAAGATATTTTAACTTGACTTCCGAAATAAAAGGTGACTGTCTGTACATTGTTTCAACAAATAACTACGGCAAACCCTTGAAAATGGACGGCGAAACTTATTCGTCCACAAAGCATCAGGGCAAGGGCATCGGACTTCACTCCATGAAGAGCATAACCGAAGTCTATGACGGAATTTTTGATGCAGGCAACAATAACGGTGAATTTTTCGTTGACATAATGCTTAAATATTAAACTTATTAAACTCAAAAAGGGTATGCATTCTCGCATACCCTTCTTTGTTATAAAAGTTCCAAACAAAAAACACGCTCTGCAAAATGCAAAGCGTGTTTTGATTTTGTTTTGTTGTTATCAGTTGCTACCGACAACAAGTTTCTGGATTTCTGTGGCATCCACAACATTGATTACACCGTCATGGTTGTAATCTGCAAGTTCTCTCTGAACATCAGAAAGTGTTGAAATTGAAACAATGTACTTGCTGATTTCAGTTGCATCAAGAACATCAACACGACCGTCAAGGTTTACATCGCCGATCATGTAAGGATTATCATTGTTGCTGTCATTGCTCGGCTGTGTAGTTACAGGAGCTGTTGTTGCCTGAACTGTAGTCGGCTGTACTGTTGTAGCAGGAACAGTTGTTGCAGGCTGTGTAGCCTTGGCTGTTGTCGGCTGAACAGTTGCCTTTGCAGTAGTCGGCTGAACTGTAGGTTTAGCTGTGGTAGGCTGTACAGTTGCTTTTGCTGTTGTTGGCTGTACTGTTGATGAAGAAACAAAAGTACAATAATCAAGAGCAACCCAACCTGTCTTGCCGTTATATGAGGTGTAACCCCATGTATAACCGCCGGCTGTTGAAACCTTTGTTACATTAAGAGTAACATTACCCGGAACAGATGTTACATATGAATAGCTTGTACCCGCACCGCTTCTCATGTTGAGATAATCGTCAACATCTGTTTTATATGTACCTGTTGTGTAAGTTACCTTTTTGGTTGTAGCCTGAGTGGTGCTTGTACTGCCGCTGAAATCGCCAAGGTAGATATAACCCTGGAAGTTCCACCAGCTGTTGCCGCCGGCATTGGAGTCAGATGTGCTTGCATAGGAAAGGTAGAAGTTCTGACCGCTCCATGCTGAGTTTGAAAATGTAATCTGACCGTTTTCAACCTTTTCTACAACAGCAACATGACCGCCGCCACCGTTGTATGACCAGCAGGCAATTGCGCCGACCTTTGCAGTCTGACCGTACTTGTAGTAGCCGTTAGACTTGTTGTAGCCGTACCACTGTTCGGCATTGTTCCACGAAAGCTTTGGCTCAGAGCCGAGAATCTCATAAGCTCTGCCGTAAGCATATGCTGTACAGTTCGGCATGCCGTAACCGTACTTATAAAAAACATTTAAATCACTGTAATAATACTTGTTGCTTGAATCAGGGGCAGAAAGTCTTGGTGAGAACGATGCCGCACTCGCAATCATCGACATTGAGAAGACCGACACAAACAGCATTACAGCCGTGAGAACTGCCGCAGAAACCTTTTTGCTAAATACACTTTTTAAAACATTTCGCAAAGAAACACTCCTTTTTTTGAATTCAAAGTGATTTGTTACCTATTTGTAACCACTTTATCTATATTTTATCATAAAATATTCCAAATTCAAAGAGTAGAAATGCCGAAATTAGGCTTTATAATCCATATTTTTAAGCCAATGTACACAATAATTTTCATTTTATGCATACTCTGCACAAAATTTCATTCACAATCATACAAACATAGTGTTTGTTACACAACTGTCAGAAATTAATTCTTTAAGCATAAAAAACACCACTTATAAAAGTGGCTGTTAATTAAAAACTTTTTATATCGAAAGGATTAATCAGTTTTTTATATCTTGATTTCATCCGTTACAAGTATGTTCACAAATCAAAATAATTTTGATTTCAAGTTTATTCTTTAAAGTGAAATATCCTGCGGATGTGAAATAATGACCTTTGGTCATTGTGAAATTTGATGCGTTGCACCAAGTGAAATGAAATAAATTTCTCGTGCCTTGGCACATTTCACATTACGAAGTAATATTTCACACGCAAAGCGTATTTCACAAATTTGTAAGAATTTATTTCGTTAAAAAAGCCACATTTGTCGATGACAAATGTGGCTTTTTCTGGCGCGCCGGAAGAGACTCGAACTCCCGACCTTCTGATTCGTAGTCAGACACTCTATCCAGCTGAGCTACCGGCGCATATGCGGCTATTTATCAGCCGCAAGTAGTATGATATCACAACTTGGTTTAAAAATCAAGTGTTTTTTGAATTTTTTCAGAAATTAATCTTTTGTGTCAAAAAATGTGAAGAATGCTCTGTATGCCATATAGACATCTGTCTTTGAAACAATCTCAAACGGAGCATGCATTGAAAGTACGGGAACACCGAGGTCAACAACATCAACATTCATATTGGCAACATACTTGGCGATTGTTCCGCCACCGCCGCCGTCAACCTTACCGAGTTCACCGACCTGCCAAAGAATATCGTTGTTCTCAAGCATAGCTCTGATTTTGCCCATATATTCGGCAGATGCATCCGATGTGTCATACTTTCCGCCGTGACCTGTGTATTTTGAAATAATTACACCGTTATTGATGTATGAGCAGTTGTTCGCCTCATACGCAGATGCATAAGTTGGATCAAATGCGGCATTAACATCGGCTGAAAGGCAGGTACTCTTTGAAAGAACACGGTAGCCGTCAACACCGTCCTGTTTTGCAAGGTCATAGATGAAGAAACGGAGAAAGTCGCTCTGCATACCTGTGTTGCCGTCACTGCCTGTTTCTTCCTTATCGGTAAGATAAGTGATGCATGTCTGCTCAGGAGTTTCAACATCAAGTGCCGCCATAACTGCCGGATAAGCACAAACCTTATCGTCGTGACCGTAACCGCCGATCATACTTCTGTCAAAGCCGATATCTCTTGACTTGAATGACGGGATAAGACAAAGTTCAGCCGAAAGGAAGTCGCCCTCGCAGATGCCGTACTTCTCATTGAGAATAGCCATTACATTGAGCTTTACAAGGTCTTTTTCATCGCTGTCTGCATCATACGGACGAGAGCCGAGGATAACATTGAGATTTTCGCCCTCAATTGCCTTAGCCATAGGCTTTGATGCCTGTTCTCTTGCAAGGTGCGGAAGAAGGTCTGTAATGCAGAAACAGCTTTCGCTCTCATCATCGCCCCAGCAGATATCAACTCTTGTGCCGTCAAGCTTTACAACCGAGCCGTGAAGTGAAAGCGGAATTGTTGTCCACTGATACTTTTTAAGACCGCCATAGTAGTGAGTTTTGAAGAATGCAAGGTTGTTTGCCTCAAAAAGAGGATTCGGCTTGAGGTCAACTCTCGGTGAGTCAATGTGAGCGATTGCAAGCTTTGCACCGTTCTTAACACCGTTTTTACCGATTACAACAAGAGCAACAGCCTTGTCACGGTTTACATAATAAAGCTTGTCGCCTGCCTTGTATTCTTTGTCCTGCTCATATTCCGCAAAGCCTGCTTTTTTGGCAAGCTCAACAGTATAGCGAACAGCCTCACGCTCAACGGGTGAGTTGTCGAGGAACTTTTTGTAACCATCGCAGAAACTGTCTGCCTTTTTAATTTCTTCCTCCGAAAGAGCCTTTACGCCCTTCGGTTCGGTCATCATAATTTTTTCCTTTAATAAAGTTGTCTTTGACTTTTCTTCAGCCATAATAACCGTCCTTTCTGTGCCGTAAAACACGGCAAAACCTTTTTATTTTAAAATCCTCCGCCAAAAGCATTGGAACATCTCTGCATATAGATTATGAATAATAAAGTTTTATATACATTTCCTTGGCACTTTCAACCTTGTCAACATAATTCTCGGTTTCTGGATAAGGAATTGAATCAAGATTTTTTCCGTCCGAACTGTAATTGGTGTCGTTAAGCCAGTCGCTTACAACAAAGCCGGCATTATATGCGGCAATTGCCGAGCACTCCGTGCCGTAATAATCGTAAAAATATTTTAAAAGATAACTTCCGTAATCAATGCAAATTTCGGGATCAAACAGATCATCCTCGGTGTACTGTCCCGCACAACCTCTTTGCTCCTGCAACCACTCAAAAGACGAAGGCATCATCTGCATAACACCCTTTGCTCCGACACCCGATTCGGCATTCGGATCGAATCCGCTTTCCGTGTGGATTACGGCATATATCAACGCAGGATCAAGGTCATAATCCTTAGCGGCTTTTTCAACATATGTGCTGTAGGTGCGTGGATAATTCATCTCATCAAGCTTTTTCTTTGTGTCCTCGTAAAAGACCGAAACAAACACAAATACTGCCGCTGCAAGAATTGCAAGTACAATTATCCAAGCCAAAATTGCCTTTCCTACACTTTTTTTCTTTTTATATCGCCTTGATTGGGGCATCTTATCACCTCATCAGGTTGTTAATTGCCTCTGCCGCCTTTTGTGCGGCAAGCTCGGCTTGCTCTATCGAAAAATTGTTTTCAATGACAATGTCGCTGTGACTTCTGAAAAATTCTTCGTCAAGCTGTGCCGACATTCTGAGTTCTGCACGGGAGATGTCAATGTTATCCCTTTTGCAGATTCTCTCAAGTCTTATTTCCTTTTTTGCGGTAACACTTACAACAAGGTCGCAAAACACATCCGCTCCGCTTTCAAAAAGCTGAGGGGCGTCATAAATCACAACGCTTTTACCGTCTGTCTGAGCCTGTTTCACCCTCTGCATAAATTCATATGTAACAAACGGATGAACAATTGAGTTGAGCAGATGCGTGTTTTCTTTGCTTGAAAATGCCCTTTTGGCAAGCAACGGTCTGTCAATGTTGCCGTCAGAATGAATAATATCCTGACCGAAAACACCCGAAACAGCCTTTAAGCACACAGAGTCGGGAATGTAAAGATTTTTTACAATCTCGTCAGCATTTATAACGGTCATTCCGTTTTTGAAAAAAAAAGCCGAAACCGTGCTTTTGCCCGCACCGCTCTGTCCCGTAAGACCGACAATTTTAATTCTGTTCAAGGTCAATCACCTCAAAGCCTGCCGCTCTTATAAGTCGGTTGTAAACAGCCATTCCGACACCGTTTGTCTTTGGAAGTCTTGAATAGACAACCTTAACGCTGTCGTCCTCATCAATTCTGCGGAGCTCGTCAAAAAGCGTGTGAGCCTGTCTTGCATAATCATTTCGTTTTCCGAGAGAGAAAACAGGAGTTTTCAAAAGCGGAATATCCTCGTCACAACAGAGTGCCGCAACCCCTTTTGCCGCCTTTTTGTTTACATAATCAATATATTGCTCATCGTTGCAATTAAGAAGTATTACTCTCGCCTTTGGCGCATAGTGCTTGTACTTCATTCCGGGGCTTGCAACTTTTACATTGTCTGCAAGCTTGTGCAGTACGGCATCGTCAACTTCAACATTGCCGAGAACGATCTCAAGCATTTCAACAGTAATTCCACCGGGGCGAAGTACCCTCGGAACATCTCCCACAAGTGTGATTACCGTGCTTTCAAGGCCTACTTCACTCGCACCGCCGTCAAGAACAGCGTCAATTTTGCCGTCCATATCATTCATAACATGCTGTGCGGTTGTCGGACTCGGTGAACCCGAAATATTTGCCGAAGGTGCGGCAAGAACCGTACCCGATTCACGGATAATCGCCTGTGCGGTTTTATGGCTCGGAAAACGGATTGCAACCGTGTCAAGTCCTGCCGAAACTTCATTCGGAATAACATCCGACTTCTTCATAATCATTGTGAGCGGTCCGGGCCAGAACGCATCGGCAAGTTTCTTTGCCGTGTCGGGAATTTCCGTCACAAGGTTAAGTCTTTCAATGTCGGAAAAATCGCAGATGTGAACAATCAGCGGATTATCCCCCGGTCTGCCCTTTGCCTTAAAAATCTTCTTTACAGCTTCGGGGTTGAGTGCGTCAGCCGCAAGGCCATAGACGGTTTCGGTCGGGATTCCCACAACACCGCCGTTTTTGAGCAACTTGGCGGCGGTTTTTATATCTTCCTCGGTATTTTTTAACAACAATGTTTTCACAATTATCACCGGATTATTTTTCCATACTTTCTTTGAGCTTTTCGGCTCTGTCTGCGGCAACGAGTGCGTCAATCACTTCGTCAAGATTGCCGTTGAGAATTTCTTCAAGTTTATAGAGCGTAAGACCGATTCTGTGGTCGGTAACTCTGCCCTGCGGATAGTTATATGTGCGAATTCGCTCACTGCGATCGCCTGTGCCTACCTGCATTTTTCTGTTCTCGGCAATCTCACTTGCCTGTTTATCCTGCTTTTCCTTGAGAAGTCGGCTCTTGAGAACTTTAAGAGCCTTGTCCTTGTTTTTGTACTGACTTCTCTCGTCCTGACACTCAACTACCATACCTGTGGGCAAGTGAGTGATTCGGATTGCGGAACTTGTTTTGTTGATATGCTGACCGCCCGCACCGCTTGAGCGGAAAGTGTCAATTTTAAGGTCATTCGGATCAATTTCAAGCTCAACATCTTCTGCCTCGGGCAAAACCGCAACGGTTGTTGTCGATGTGTGAACTCTGCCCTGACTTTCGGTTTCGGGGACTCGCTGAACACGGTGAACACCGCTTTCGTACTTGAATCGTGAGTATGCACCCTCGCCCTCAATCATAAATGAAATTTCCTTGTAACCGCCGATTTCGGTTTCGTTGGCATTGATAACCTCGATTTTGTAGCCCTTCTTTTCGGCATACATGGAGTACATCCTGAACAGAACAGCACTAAACAGAGCCGATTCTTCACCGCCTGCACCACCACGGATTTCAACAATAACATTTCGTTCATCGTTCGGATCTTTCGGCAAAAGCAGAATTTTCAACTCCTCGGAAAGAGTTTCGATATTATCCTTAGCCTCGTCAAGTTCGGCCTGAGCAAGCTCTTTAAGCTCTTTATCGCTTGTTTCCTCAAGAATTTCAAGGCTGTCTTTTTCGGTTTGAACAGCCTCTTTGTATTTACGATAGGTCAAAACGATTTCTTCAATCGACTTGATTTCCTTCATAATTTTCTGATATTCCTCGGGATTGCCCGCTACTGACGGCTGGTAGAGCCTTTCGGAAAGCTCGGAGTACCTTTTGTCAAATATTTCGATTTTTTCAAACATATATACCTTACTCCGTCAAAATTTTCTTAATATTTTTTTCAATCTTTGCACGGGGTGCCATAACCTCTCTGCCGCATTTTTCGCATTTTATCTTAAAATCCATTCCCACACGCAGAATTTCAAAGGTTTTGCAACCGCACGGGTGCTGTTTTTTCATTTCAACTCTGTCGCCAACGCTGATATCCACAAAAAATCACCCTCCTGCAAATTTTTTACATTTTGATTTAAATCTGAGCAAGCTCTGCTTTGCTCGCAGGGAGCAGAGCTTGCGATAGATTGCAACTCATATTTAGATTATACAACAGAGATTTAAAAATATCAACATCGGACAAACTACATACTTAACCCTTGAATTGCATTGTCATAGAGAAACTGTTTCAGTTCTTCTGCATTGCCTGTGTTGTAGTAATCAAGCAAGAGTGTGTTGAATTTTTCCATATGGCTGTCGGTTATGGTCAAAATACCTGCACCTGACATAATGAGGATTTTATTTGCAAGAGTCATACTTGTACGCTTATTGCCGTCCCAGAACAGCTGACCTCTTGTACCCCACGCAAAAACTTCAAGTGCCTTGTCGGTAACTGTGGAATCCGAGGTCATAATTTCTTCAAGCTTTTTTCTGACATCATCTTCACACGGCACGGGCGGAAGATAATCCGTACCCGAAATGCCTACACTGCCTGTGCGAAGTTTTCCCCACTCCAAAGCCTCATTGCGTGCAATATATTCGTTGATTTTACAGAGATATTCAAATGTTACGGGTTTATTGATTGTGGCAAACAAAAACTTCCACACATCACGCATATTGAGTATCGCCTGAATATCGTCAAGATGAACACTTGGCACATTAACACCGTTAAGTATTGTTTTTGTCTGCGGAAATGTTACAGCTCTGTTCTCCATTTTCATTCCGCAATACACATTTTCATCCCATTTCTTCCTGGCAAGAAACAGACTTTGTTCGGGTGTCATTTTAAATTTATCTTTAAACATAAAATCATTCTCCGATTTTAATTAGTATCTCATCAACCAATGCCGATAATTCCGAGAAGTCCCGTGTATTCGAGTGAAAGGGCTACGGGAATTGAAATCAGCAGAGAAAATGCGCTCTGTTTTACATCTTTGAACAAAATTCCGATGCTTGCAAGCCAAAGAATAAATTCGGGGAAGTACAAAATTCTGAAATCAGAAAAATTGAGGTTAAATGCAAGGCAACAGAATATTGCTATGAGTACGGAAGAAATTCCGATTGCAAGCGCACCTCGTCCTCTTGCATACCAAACGAGAAATGCCAAAAACGGTGATACTACCGCAAGAATCAGCCACTTCATAAGGTACGGAATATCAGGATAAAAGCCGGCAAAAATTCTTGTCCACACATAGTACCCTATCAGCATTCCCACAAAAAACGCAAAAACATTAATTCCTGCTTTCAGCGGTGATTTGCTGAATACGGAAAGGCACACGGCAATAAAAATCCACGGTGCCATTCTGCCTAAAAAGTTTGGCAAATCAAGCCAATTGAGAAAACTCGGCAGTTTGTTCAAATCAAGAAACTTTGCGACAATTCCCATTCCGCCACCAAAAAGCAGAGCAAAGAATGTTGTCATAATTTGTTTTGGCACGGACATTTTGCCCGACACCTTTCGGGTTTTATTCAAAATTTCATCTACATCAAAAGGACTTCTCAAAAAAGAAGTCCTTCTTAATCTTAATTATTCTGCTCGCCGAAAACCTTCAAGATTTCGTCCTTGTGAGCCATAATCGCATCGTAGCCCTCCTGAATGGTTTCGTCAACGCTGTCCATTGAGAAAAGCTGTGTGTTTTCGTTCTTGATATCAATTGCAAGATCAGCCATTTTCTTTGACTCTCTTGTGCCGTCAATTGAGTAAACATCAAGCGCACGCCAAATAACCTTGATAAGACCGCCAAGACCTGCATCGGGATTGTAGGTCATAATATCAAAACCGATTGCAAGAACCTTGCCCACACCCATATCACGCAGAATCTTTACAGGCAAATTGTCCTTTGAACCGCCGTCAATGAAATTGTACTTGTCATACGGGCAGGTTGTGTAAATTGCAGGGAACGACATACTTGCACGAACCGCAGTTTCAAGCGGAGCGCCTGTTATGTAGTGAATATGCTCGTTTTCAAGATTTTCTTCTTTGGTTGTAAAAATACACTCATCGGTTGTGAGCGTGTCAACCGTACAGATTGAAAGGTTAATCGGCAGATTTTCAAAACCTGTAATTCCCTTTTCATTCATAATGTCACGGATAACATTTTCAATCAGTTCGCCCGACTTAATGCCGTCTTTCTGAATCTTTTTGTTGAGAATAAACTGTGCAAGGGATTTAAAAATAAGTCCGTTGTCGATTTCGGCAAGAGTTTTCCAATGCTTTTTTGCAACTCTTTTCATTTCATCGGCATCACAACCCATTGCAACGATTGCAGCCATTGCCGCACCCGAGCTTGTACCCGACACATACTGCGGATGGATTCCGAGTTCATAAAGAGCCTGAACAGCGCCGATGTGGGCAATACCCTGAAGTCCGCCGCCCGAAAATGCTACACCGATAGAATTTTTGCGATCATTTTTATCCGAATTCATTTTAAACACCTCTGATTAATAGAAACGATAAACGCTGCAATACGACTCGGTTTCAACAAAATAGTCGTACCAGTTGTAGAAATCTTCAAAGCTGTAGTCAGCCTGAATAAGCTCATAATTCTTAAATTTTGTATTTTCTGTAATGTATTTAAGCACATCGTCCTTGTCGGCAAGACGGGATACATAAACCGTTACCTCGTCAAGGGACGCAAGCTTTTTGTCGGTTTTGAGTTTCTCCATGCTGTCGGTTTCCTGCTTATTTGTGTCGCCGTTGAACATAAATGCCTCGGCAAGCGAAGAAACCTTTCCGTTGGTGATAACTCCTCGTTTTTCGGCAAATTCTTCAAGTTCATCACCGAGAGTCGGTGAGAACTTTGAACTCTGAACAATCATTGTGCTGTCGTAGTTCATAAATTTGTCAATGCACTTGTTCCATTCAAGCATTGCAGTTCCGACAAAAATGCAGTTGTCGGTCTTTGGCTCATAGAGATTTGTTTTGCCGTATGTGTAATAAGGCTTAACCGTTACAAACGCTGTGATTGACGCAAGCAAAATGCATACAGGCACGGCAAGTCTTATCTTCTGATTTTTGAAAAGCGTGAAAATTCTGATGAATGAGAATGCAAAAAGCATTGCAATCAGCGGAAGTGACGCCATAACATAGCGGTCGCTGTTAAACGGTGAAACAAGCGAAATGCCGATGAAATAGCATACAGCAGGAACTACGGCAAACATCGCCTTTTTACGGATTTTTACCTTCTTTACAAAGCGGAAGTAAATTCCGAATCCGATAACTGCGGCTGTGCAAAGTCCGAGCAGCCAAACCTGATTGATGAACATATCCTTTGCAAGAATTTGAACATAGGTGCAGAGTTTGTAGAAAACATATGTCACAACCGTAATCATATCAAGAGCCGACATATCAAGCGAACTAAGTCCACGGTTGCCGCCGAGTACATTCGAGATTATGTACGGGTAGATGCAAAGTGCAAGTCCTGCACCCACAACAGCCGCAATAATGTACTTGATAAGGTCTTTACCACACTTTTCCTTGATTTTGAACACAAGGAAAACAAGTCCCGTAAGTCCTGCAAAGAGGATGAAATAATACTGGGTAAGCACACCGCAAAGCACTATAAATGCAAGCAGAATACAGTCTTTTATGTTAACTGTGTTTTTCTTTTCATAGAGCTTTATGCTCATATAGACAAAGGCAAGCACCCAGAAGGTAAGCGTTGCGTACATTCTCAGGTAAATTGTGGTGGTGATGCACGCAATGCTCAGAGCATACGCACCCACACCAATCAAAGCGTAAAGATTGTTGCCCGTGATTTTCTTGCCGATTTTATAAAGCATAATCAAAATGCCCGCCATGGCAAGCACATTTATTGAATAGGCAAGCCATTTTGAGAACACACCCGGAAAGAACGAACAGACCGTGTGAACAAGTGCATAATAAAGAGGCGGATGTGACGCATCTATAATCTGATTTTGATACACCTGCGCATAGTCGAACCTGTCATCGGGTGACACGGCAAGATACTCGTTGAAATCCTCGGGACTGTTCCAACCACCGTCAACATTGAGCTGTTTTGAGGAATTTGCAAGGTTATAGGTCAGAAGTTCGTCCTCGTGAAAGCCCTGTTTTGTAAACATATAAACCGTGCTTATGACAAGGCTCACCGCAATAATAACCGCAAGAATTATTCTTGCCTTTTTGTTGTCGATTTTCATATTCAATTCTCCGTAATAATCAAAATTAAAATCAGCCGACAAATTTGCACCAATCAAATGGCAAAATTCGGCATTCCGTATTTAAATGATTATACCACAAATACGGTCACAATAACAATAGACTTTACAAAAATTTTGTATGTAATCCGCTTTTGGGCAAACAAAAATGCCGACAGAAAAATCTGTCGGCACAAATGATTTGTAATATTTAATTACTTTTTAGCTGTTGTTTTCTTTTCGGCAGGCTTTTCTGCTTTTACGGTTTTGCTTTCAGCCTTTACAACAGGTTCGGTTTTCTCGACTTTTTCGACCTTTTCAGTCTTTTCAGCCTTAACTGTCTTTTCTGTTTTTTCAGCTTTTTTCTCAACCTTAGCAGGAGTTTCTTCCTTTACTGCTTTAACTGCCTTTTTAACAGGCTTTTCAGTAGCTGTTTCGGCCTTCTTTTCAACCTTTTTAGCGGTTGTTTCTGCCTTTGCAGTCTTTGCCTCAGCCTTTACTTCTTCTGCCTTTTCTTCCTTTTTCGGAGCAGCCTTTGCGGCTTTCTTTGCCTTTTCGGCTTTAAGCTTTGCAAGAGCGGCATCCTTCTTGGCTGTAGTCTTTTTCTTTACAGGGAGAGCAAGTTTCTTCTTAAGCTTGAAGTACATAACAGCAAGCGGAGGAACTGTGATTTCCATTGAGTAGTCGAGTTCATGGTCTTTCTTCTTTTTAGCCTTGATTTCGCCCTCGTTTCTGATTCCGCAACCGCCGAATTCTTCAGCCTCGGAGTTGAACACTTCCTCGTAAATACCGTATTCAGGCACACCGACAACATAGTTATCGTGCTGAACAGGCTGGAAGTTACATACGCAGATGATTTCACTGCCGTCATAAGCAATTCTGCGGAATGAAATGATGCTGTTCTTGTAGTCATCAAGCGCAATCCACTGGAAACCGTCCCAATCGTAGTCGTTCTCATGCATAGCGGGAACATCACGATAGAACTTGTTTGCCTCTGCAAAGAAGTGGTTAAGCTGACGGTGCTTTTCAAATGAAAGAAGATTCCATTCGAGTTCCTCGTTTGCATTCCACTCGTCAAACTGACCGATTTCACTGCCCATGAACATAAGCTTCTTGCCGGGGTGAGCCATCATATATGTTACAAAGCCTCTCACACCGCTGAACTTCATATCATAGTCGCCGGGCATTTTATTGATGAG
>CACXYD010000059.1 GCA_902771755.1 uncultured Ruminococcus sp.
GTTTTTGGCACGATAAAGGGATTTTTCTTTACGGTTCGTTGTCCGTACTGCGGAAAGGTTATTGAACCGAACAAAAACTGTTGCGACAAATGCAGAAAAGAATTCCCCGAGATGCCGCTTGTACGATATGCAACGGGAGGCTACATCTGCACCTCCCCATTTCCCTATGACGGAATCTTTCGCAATGCAGTTCTCAACTTTAAATTTAACAACTGCGGTGCATATGCCGAACCGCTTTCACACGAAATGGTTCGTGCAATAAAAGATGTTTACCGTGACAAGGAATTTGACCTTGTCACCTGTGTGCCTATGCACAAAGCTTCGCTCAGAGAGCGTGGATACAATCAGGCGGAATTGCTTGCAAAGGAATGTGCAAAACTTCTCGGTGTTGAATATGCCGATTTGCTTGTCAAAACAAAGAAGAATAAAACTCAGCACAGCATAAAAGCGGCTGAAAGGGCAAAAAATGTTATAGGCGTTTACTCGCCGATTGACAAGAATTTAATCAAAGGCAAGCGAATACTGATTATTGACGACATTATTACAACAGGCAGTACGCTTGGCGAATGTGCAAGAATACTTAAAAAGTGCAAATGCGGCGAGATTTGTTGCTGTACGCTTTGCACATCTCTGCTGATATAGCATTGGAGTGATTAAAATGGATATAGCTATTGATCTCGGTTCTGACAGAACAAGAGTTTTTATTGAAAATAAAGGGATAGTGCTTGACGAGGCAAGCGTTGTTGCGTTTGATGTTGACACCTACGACATTATCGGTGTCGGCAACGAGGCTTATAAGATGATTGGCAAAACTCCTGCAGGCATAAGAGCGATGCACCCGATTGATGACGGTGTTATTTCACGCTCGGAGCTTGTTGAAGATATGGTTTCAATCCTCATAAAAGAAGTCAGTCCGTCAAAGGTAACTATGCCGAGGGTTGTTGCGTCAATTCCGAGTGAGGTTACCGAGGTTGAAAAAAGAGCGGTTGTAAATGCAGTAAGCTCAATCGGTGTTCGCAAGGTGTATCTTATTGAAGCACCAAAGGCGGCGGCAATGGGCTGTTCGCTCGACATAACAAGTCCTCACGGTGTTCTGATTGCCGATGTCGGCAGCGGTACGGCAGACATCGCCGTGCTTTCTCTCGGCGGAATTTCGGTTTCAAAGTGCATAAAGTCGGCGGGCTGTGCAATGGACGAGGAAATCGTCAAATACATCAGAAAAGAACACAACCTGATTATCGGCACAAATATGGCAGAGGCTTGTAAAAAGGCTGTGGGCTGTGTAAAAATCCCGAAAGAACCTAAGCTTTTCAGAGTCAAAGGCAGAGATGCCGTAAGCGGTCTGCCCCGTTTTGTTGATGTGGGATATGCCGAAATCAAACCCGTAATTGAGGACATTGCGCTTAACATTATACGAGCAATCAAATATGTGCTTTTTTTTTTTAATGATACGGCGACCACCGAGATCTACACAGACGGTATCATTCTGACAGGCGGTCTTGCCAAGCTGACGGGATTTGCAAGACTTCTCAGCGAATCCACAAAGCTGAAAGTAAGAGTTCACAAAGCCGCCGCAGACTGCGTTATCAACGGTTGCGGCAAGGCAATTGAGTACATTGACCACCCCGAAAAAATACAGCCGGGTGCAGTCAATCCGCTTATTGAGGCATTTTAATTCTTTTAAACAATATAGTGCATAACAAAGCCCCACAGAAAATCTGTGGGGCTTATTTCATTTAAAGAAATTTTACTTCTGTATTTTATTATAATTTTCAGCAATGATTTTTTTCACGCTGTCAAAGCTTGTACTGCAACCACCGTACAGTTTTGAATTGCCTGTATAATCGCTGTAGTATGTTCTGAAAAGACCGTTTGCATCAGTATAACGGATATACGGACGGGCAATTACATCCTGAGATTGTGCCGTCGAACCGCCTTTTTTATAGGTTATAACAAGTGAAAAAATTCTGTAATTGTCGCTGTTAAAGTGGTCAAGAGGAACTATTCCGCTGTATGACTTACTGCTGGTACAGTTCACATTTGTTACATAGCCGTAGGATGATTTAGCTGTTGTGTCCTTACCGTTAACATTTGTGCCGTTGTACTCAAGCTCATAGCTGTCCGAGGATGCTCCTGCAATCTGAGCCGCCTTTTCGGCAGTTGATTTTTTGGCAAGAACATAGCCGTACTCAGGTCTTGTTTTTGTTCCGTCAATATTATCAATATCAGAAAGCAGTTTTTCGCTGAATGATGTTACAAAACGCAAGCCTGATTTATCAAACGATGACGGTTTTACGGGATAGTTTTCATCATCATCCGCATTTCTTATCTGAGTTCCGAAAAGGTCAAATCCGTAATAACTGCTCACACCGATTTTGTCATCATCTTCAGCCTTGCTGACTGTTCCGACATCAATCCAATGTGCGTAAACATCGGCATCCTCTACAAACTTTGTACCGTTAAACTTTATTGGGTTTGAGTCATTATCGTTAGCCTTGTTACGGTACCAACCCTTGAACACCTTTCTCTGTGAACCCGTACCGATTACTTTTGGAATATCATAAAACGGATTTGCCGTTTTGTCAGTATTGAGGTAGCGAACCGATTCCTTTTCGGCAGTATCGTCATATGTCGGCATATAGCTTACATAAACATCGTCATTTGCACTTTCGAGAGTTACCGAGGGATCGTTTATGTGAAAACGGATTTTGTAGTTATCGTGTTCAAATTTTGCATAGAGCGTTGTTGAAGAATCGTCAACAGTATATGTATGCTCTGTTCTGTTGTTAATATAGGTTTCACCGTCAGCCGTTTTATCATACCAACCAACAAATCTGTAGCCCTCTTTGGCAGTTGCTGTGGCGGTTACGGTTTTATCCTTGAACGAATAAAATGTCTTGCCGTAATCTTCAATATCAGAAAGATTGTACATATCATCGGTTTTATCCACGGTGACATAACCGCCGTTTGAACTGTTGACATATGTACCGTCGTTCTGTTTTGTCTGTGCAATAACATCATGTTTGAAATACCACCTTGCCTTGAACACGGCACCGTTACGGGCATTTGTTGTTATTGTCTTTTTCTGATCAGTTCCGGCAAGCGTACCTTCAATAACAAAATCAAGAACCTGCGGTTCATCGCTTCCGTCATAATCATAGGTTACCTTAACATCGGGATTAAAAACAGTTGCGTTGTCATCTGAATACGGGTTGACATATTCCCAACCGTAGAAAACGGTATTGTTGTCAGAATTCTTCCAGTTACAAGCTTCGGCAGTATAGTTACCTGACACTCTTTCGTTAAATCTTGCAACATTTGTCGTATCATCAAGAACAGAAATTCCCGTACCGCTACCCTTATCTTTAACGGAATACTTTTCTCCGCCGTTAGAAAGATAGGTTACTGTATAAATTTCCGAGAAAAACAGCTCAACTGTAACTCTGCCAGAAACATTTTTAAAGTTATATTTATAAACATCTCCGTCAGTATCGGTTTCTTTTGTAAATTCATCTCTCGTAAGATATTTGCGTTCACCGTTGATTGTAACATATGCACCAACAAACATATTCGGAATTTTATCTCCGTCACCGTCAAGTCGGTAATCGCCCTTGTCATTCTTTGCAAATGAAGGTTTTGCTGAAATATCAATTTCGGTATCATCATCTACCATGATTTCAAATGGGTTATTTTTGCTTTGCGGAGTAATTTCTTCGCTTGTTTCCAAACCGTTCTGTGTGTAGGTAACCGTTCCTGTACCGCCTGTGTTTACAATTGTTTCTGCAGGATGATACAAGTCAAATGTAATACCGTCAAGCAAATTTCCAAAAGTGTTGTGTTTTTCGGGAGTTGACTGTCCCTTTGCGTCAGTTCCCTGATATGAAACAAAGGCAAATATTGAATGGTTAATGCCTTCGGGAACAATGTATTTATAATAATCGCTTGATTCGGCAGTTTCCGAACCCTTGCCATACTTATGCCATTCTTTGTTGTCGCTTTTGATTATCCAGATATGCCATTCCTCTGAAAAAATATCGGTCTGGCTAAAGCTGAAGTTTCTGTCAGAGGCATTCTCGAAAGTACCGTTTGAGGCAAACTTTTTTGAATAGATAACACATTCAATCGGTTTATCGCCCGACTGTTGATTTTTAATCTTATCAGAAGTTGACTTATCCTCGTTATTTTTGAGCCAGTCAATCATCTGCATAAACTGATCTCTGCTTGTTTTTGAAACCTTTGTCGGATTGTAGTTCTGTTTTGGTCCGATAACAAGAGCCATTGTATCTGTTCCGCATCTGCCACGGTGCTGAAGGCTCCATTCGTAACAACTGCCGCTGCTTGTATTTACATACTGGTAAAGTGTACTGTCCTGTTCGGCATTAAGCTCTGCCGCCTGCAATCGGTCGGGAGGTGTGAGAGCCGTTCCTGTAAGATATGTATTTTCAACCAGATTTTTTAAATATACATTATTTTCCTTGAACATTTCTATCAGTCTGTCGGTTGCAGATGTACTCCAATACGGAACCTTGCTATGGTTCATCTGAGAAAACTTGGCATTACCCAACGAAGGTTGTTCAAAGCTGCCGTTCTGCAGATTGGTTATTTCGTCACCTGTTGTTCCGAAAGCAGTATCGTATGTATCAATGTCATCGTTACCCACAGCAGAAGTTGACACAACAGTTGCCGAAATTGCCATTGTACATGCCAAAACAATTGACAAAAGCTTTTTTGATTTCTTCATAAAATCACCTCAGGGATTTCCCCTTTATACCCTTATTCATACTCATCTGCTATAGTTTATCACACCATAAACAACAAAAGTCCAACAAATTTACACAAGTGATAATTTAAAATGTATAAACAGCCGATAATTGAATAAAATTTGCCGTTGATTTTTCTACTTTTTTAACCTATAATGTAATTATATTGTGAAAATTGAGGTATTGGAAGGTAAAAGGTTTGAAAAACTCACCCTATGCAACAGTAGAAAGATTTGTTGACGATTTACTTCTCGGAAAAGAAACGGGCAGTAAAACAATTCGTAAATATGAGGTCTATCTCTCACGGGATAACATTAAAAATATGGTTATGTACTGCAAGGTTCTTATTGCGGTACTGTTTATGTGTATGGTGTTCCGCTGTATTTTACACGGAGTCAACGCAGTTAATGTTGTACCTTTTGTACCCACAATGATAATAACGCTTGTGTTGATGTTTTTTTCAAAAAAATATATCAACCCACGCAAGCACACGGTTATGATTTCACGAATACTTACATTTGCTTATTCAATTAACCTTTGTGCGATAGCTATGTTTTACGACCTTATTGTTCAGTCGGAAGAATACGATGTATTTTTGTTGATTGCAATAGTCGTGCTGAGCGGTATGTTCAACAACTATCCGTGTGACCATCTTGTATTTCTGATTTGCCTGTTGGGCATTTCGATTATAATAGAAGCGCATCTTGCACCGAGTCAGATTTTCAAAACCGATTTGCTCAATGCAATCATTGCAACAGTTGCGGGAATGTTCCTTGCGGTTGCCGAGATGAGAACAAAAATTGAGCTTATTATAATAAAAGAAAACGAGCATAAAATCAAAATGAGCGACATCAAAACTCAGATTGTGCTTAATCAGATAAAGCCGCATTTTCTGTACAATGTTCTTGCAACAATTCAGGTTTTGTGCAAGGTTGATCCCGACAAAGCTGTTGCGGCTATGGATGATTTTTCGGGTTATCTGAGAGCCAATGTTGACTACGGACTTTCAAAGAGCGTTGTTTCGTTTGATGAAGAATTTGAAAATGTAAGATGCTTTTTGAGGCTTGAAAAAATACGCCACGGTGACAAGCTTAGGGTAGTGTATGACCTTAAAGAAAAAGATTTTGAAATTCCCGTTCTTACCCTTCAGCCGATTGTTGAAAATGCCGTAAAGCACGGTGTCGGCAACAAAAAAGGCGGCGGAACGGTTACTATCTCAACATCAAGTGATGATGACAACACAATTATCAGAGTGAGAGATGACGGTGTGGGAATTTCAGCAAAATCAATTAATGAACTTCCGCTTTCATATGACGGAAAAAGTCATGTGGGACTTACAAATGTTAAGGAAAGAATAGAAATTATAACAGGCGGCAGTCTTGAATTTTACAGCGAAGAAGGCAAAGGGACTGTTGTTACGATAAAAATACCAAAAGATTTCAAAGAGGCAGATTATGAATATACTCGCAGTTGATGACGAACCTATAATGCTATGGTCGCTGAAAAGCAGTCTTGAAAAGGTATTTTCGGGAAGTGACGATACCGTAAAGAGTTTTGATGAAATTGATGACGCAATGGATTATATTGACTCACTCGGTGAAGAAAGACTTGACTATGCCTTTCTTGACATAAAGCTGAGAGGAATTGACGGAATTAATTTTGCGGCACTTATAAAGGAAAAGCAACCCGGTGTGAGAATTGTATTCTGTACGGCATATTCCGACAAGGCGCTTGATGCGTTCAGAGTGAATGCAATAGGATATCTTCTCAAACCGATTACGGAAGATAAAATAAGGAATCTGCTCAAGCAGATTGACTATATGTTCAAGGACAGCGAAAGCAGGGCTCATATTGAGGTTAAGACCTTTGGCAATTTTGATGTGTTTGTTGACGGAAAGGCTGTTATATGGCACAGACAAAAGGTCAAGGAATTGTTTGCGTTTTTGATTGACAAGCGTGGTGCGTCGGTTACAAACAGCGAAATTGCACTTGCGCTCTGGGAAACAGACAAAAATGTCAAAAGTGTTGCAACGATAATTTCATCCCTTCGCAGTACGCTCAAGGAATACGGAATCGAAAAGGTTCTTGTACGAGCAAGAAACAGCACAGCGGTTGACACAAATCAGCTTAAATGCGATGTTTACGAACTTTATAACGGAAGTGAGGAGGCAAAAAATCTCTACAACGGAGAATATATGGCAAATTACAGTTGGGCAGAATTTACAAATGCTCACCTGATTTCATACACGAATTTTAATTCTTAAAGAAAATTTCACATTTTTAAAACTTTTTAGGAATTAATCTTGTTTTGTTGGTCTTTTGTTGTACTTCATATGTTATCATACTTGTGTAATAGGATAAGGTTGGTGGCTTATGCAGAGAGTTGTTACAAAATTTGTGACTTTGATTGTGTGTGTTATCGTTTTGTTATTGACATTTTCGGGGTGCGGTAAAGAACAGGATAGCAACATCTCTGCAACAAGCACATCCGTAACGCAACAGGAAACTACGCAAAAGGTTACCGAATCATCGGCAAATGATTCGGGCGATGTCGAGGTTGATTTTTCCGATTTGCAGTAATCGGAGTATATTGGGTTTTAGAAGGAGAGATTTTTATGAAAAAAATTGCAGGTGTTTTGCTTGCATGTATAATTTGCCTCTCTGCTGTGTTCTGCACCGGTGTCGGTGCAGCTGAAATCAAGCTTGGCGATGATAACAGCGACGGCGTGATCAGTATTAAGGATGCCACATTGGTTCAAAAGTATGTTTGCGGACTTGAAAGTTTTGAGGACGATGCGCTTGTTGCCGCTGATGTTGACCGCAACGGTCACATCAACATCAGTGATGCAACCTGTATTATGAAATACATAGTTCACGCAATCGACGAGTTCCCGAATGAATCAAAGACAGAGCCTTCAACAGAAAAGACTTCTTTGTCAACGGATTCGGAAGGTTACTACAATGTTGTTGTTAAGCCGTAACGGTTTTATGATTTCAGATTGAATAATTCGGCAGAGGTTCTTATGAAAGATACATACGAAAAGATTGAAATTGAAATTAAAGAAATAAATTGCGATGATGTGATTACAACATCATCACCGACAACATCTCAGAAAGAGAACGCATATTTCTCATTTGACGATTTGTTCGGCGATACATATTTTGATTAAAAGGAGAGCCTTTATAGCTTTTGCTATAAGGGCTTTTTCTGAATAAGGATTTATTATGGCTGTTTACAGAATTGCTGACATAAATATAAAAATCAACTGTCGCGGAGATTATCTTAAAAATCTGCTCAAGCACTACCTTTGCAATTGTGACGATTACGATTTTGAAATTACGATAACAGAAAACGACATTCAGACCGAAAGAATAATTGCAAACGGTTTCAGCGATGAAATGTACGAATCGTCTGCGGTTTTGAGGCAAATAAGCGAAAAACTGCTTTATGAATATGACGGTATCCTCTTTCACGGAGCGGTTATAGAATACAAATCAAAGGCATATCTTTTTTGCGCTCCTTCGGGAACGGGAAAAACAACACACATTATGTTGTGGAAAAATGCTTTAAAAGACAAGGTAACCATACTCAACGGTGACAAACCTTTCGTCAGAATGATTGACAATGTTCCTATTATCTACGGTTCGCCGTGGAGAGGCAAAGAAAATCTCGGCACAAACGATTTCTGCAAGCTTGACGCTATCGTATTTGTAAACAGGAGCAAACGAAATTTTGCAAAGCATCTCTCCTCCGATGAATCGCTTTTCAGATTGCTTTCATGCACGGCATATCCCAAAAATGCCGCAGGAAAGTTAAAAACACTTGAATTTCTTGAAAAGATTTCCGCAAAAATCAAATTTGTTGACCTTTTTTGCAATATGGATTATAATGCTTATAAAACGGCATTGGATGCTCTTACGGAGGGAATTTATGAAGATTAAGGACGGTTTTATTCTCAGAAAATTTTCAGATAAAATTGTTGCGGTTGCAGATGACGACTTTGCCGACAAAAGCAATATCTTTATCAAAATGAATTCAAGTGCCGAATTTGTCTGGAATTTTCTCAGTCAGGACAGGACTTATGAAGAAGTTGTTGACGCTCTGCTTGAAAAATATGACATTGACAGAAAAACCGCAGAAAATGACCTTGACGAATTCCTTTCTGCAGTAAAAAATGCGGGGTTGCTTGATGAGCAGTCCTGAGCAAATTATAAATGAATACGGATTTTACTCTGCTCCCGTTCACGGAATGAGTATGTATCCGCTATTAATAAATCACAGGGATTCGGTGTATATCGAACCGCCTGAAAATCTGAAAAAATACGATGTGGTGCTGTTTAGGCGACAAAGCGGTCAGCTTGTACTTCATCGAATTTTAAAGATTGACAATGACAAGTTTTACATCTGCGGTGACAACGAGTTTTCAAAGGAACTCGTTTACAAAAGGCAGATTATCGGCAAGATGACCGAATTTTGCCGAAACGGAAAAAACGGAAAAACCGACAGTTTCAGATACAAACTGTATTCACGCTGTATCGGCTCATCGTTTTTCATCAAAAGAATACTCCTGCGCATCTATACAAAATTTTACAAAGGTTAATATGAACAAAGCACTTATAACTGCCCGTATAAACAAAGACACACTTCCACCCGTTGAGGTTATGGTGCAGTTTGCAAAAATGCATAATATTCAAACTATGCTCTATGCAGGTCTGAAAAAATGGGGTTTTGCTGATGAAGAACTTGGCGATTTGCCGAGTGATTCCGAGATTCTTTCGTTCTGTCAGATTAAAAACGATGCTTTTGCGGCAAGGCTGTCTGCAAATTTATCAAATGCGGGTATTGACCACATGATTTTGAAGGGAATTGAATTTTCAAAATACTATCCTTCAGAGCTTTTGCGCACAAGCACAGACATCGACTTTTATATGACGGGTAAAAATGCCGAAAGGGTTGCCAAAGCTCTTGAAAATCGTGGTTTTGTACGAACCGATTACGGTGAATATGAGATTTCGCTTGCCAAAAAGCCGTACAATCATATTGAACTGCACTCGAATTTTGAGGCATTGACAAAGGAGCAAACTCGCCTATTCAAAAGCATGATTGAATCCGCACAATACAAGAAAAATCACAGAAAATCATTTGATGATGAAGGCAACCTTGTTATGGCACTTCTGCATTTGTACAAACATTTTTCCCACAGCGGTGCTGGTGTGAGAATGTTGCTTGACATCAACATGATTTTAAAAAAAAGTAATATCGACAGGAATGCTTTTGAAAAAAAGATAACGGATATCGGGTTGAATAAGTTTTTTAATTCCGTATGTGAAATATCCGACTATCTTTTTGACGGAAAAGAACTTGACGCAAGGCTTATTCCTGCTCTTGAATTTTTCCTTAACAGTGGAACTTTCGGCACAAACGATACATATCTGACCATCAATGCCGCAAAGCACAGCGGAAAAACCTCCAAAATGAAGAATTATCTGAAAAGTGAAGTAGGCTTTTCAAATGAGAATATAAAAAACAAATATCCCCTTGCAAAAAAATATCCCGTGCTACTCCCCTATTTTCACATTCACAGGGTTGTTTCGGGATTGATTCATAAAGGCGATGTGGTTGGTCGTGTCAGAACGGAAAGCAAGGTTGTGACCTCGGATGACGGTGAAAAACGACTTGTTGAGGTCATGAAACTTATGGGAATAGACTGAGCATAACGCATCCGGTACAAAAATTAAAGCTGAGAACAAAGGTTAACTGTTCTCAGCTTTTGTTTTATCATCTATTATTCTTTCAAGGAATATTTGTGCTTTTCCTTTTGCTATCTCACCGCTGTTTTCAATTTCGGTATCGTCAATGTAGAACTTGTGTTCAGCAGATTTTTTCATAATATCGAGCAGTTTTTCCTGTTCATCGGGTTTGTTAATAAACACGGACACAGCACAATCACAGGCTATTGAAAATTCCGCCAGAGTTTTCGAGGCAAGTGCGTTGTAAAACCTATCTTTGATACTTTCAAACTTATTTTCCGTGTCTACCGACAAAAGCTTTGTAAGCACCTTCCATGTACTCCACGCAAGAAATCCGTTGCGGTTGTCAAGACCTTTGGCAACAAACTCGAAGAACGGATAGACAAGTTTCGGGTTTTCATCGCAAATGTACTCAAGCACCTGTTCTGCCCAGTGAGCGTTTGTGTAGTCGTCATCAAGAAATATCTCAATAAGCAAAGGCACAGTCAGAATTTCTTCTTTTGCAAGCTGTGCGTAATATTCTTTTTCAAGTCTTTGTTCAAATTCCTGAAAAATCTGCTCTGTTTTCATAAGCACCCGTCCACAAATCCACTTAATTTTTCGGCTAATATACCTCTATAAAATATAATACTATATATTACATTCTTTTTCAAGAAAAATCATATTAAAAGTAACATTCCCCCCGAAATTAATCGGAGGGAATGTTTTTGCGGTTAATAGAATATTAAGAAGGTTATTCTGTTATTCTGAATAGCTGTACCAAACACCGCCGGACTTTGAACCCGGATTAGCACGGAAGCAGTTTTTGCCGTCAACAACTGTTATATCAGCTGTCTGTGTGTTCCAAGTTGTTTCTGTGTCCTTAAAGAGAAAACATTTTGCACCCGGAAGGAGTGGTGTGTCAAAATCATAGTACCAGATGTCTGTACCTGCAATCTTTGTCATGTGAGCTGCTGCGTTGCCGAGTCCGCTCTCTGCCCAACCGTAGATATAAACATCGCTGTAGTTTGCCTTTGAGTTATCAAAGTAAACTCTTGAGAGTGTGAATGCAGGCTTTTCTTCTGCAACATAAGGACCTGTTGTTACACCCTCGTCATTGTCGAGAGTAATGCAGTTGTTTGTCTTTGAAACTGTTGCATCCCAACAGTTGTAAACATTACCTGTATCACCGCCTACAGGTCTTTCGTCTACTTCGTCAAGATAACGATAAACGCTGACTTTTGTTACTGTTGCGGGAACTTCTGCTGTGTAAACATTCGGATAAGCGTCTGTATCCTGCTCAAGCTGATAGCTGACGCCTGTGTTGAGGTCATAAGCAAAGAGTGAAACACCGTCTGATGTCATCCAACCAAGCTTAGTCTTAAAGTAAAGTGTGTAAGTATCAGCAGGCTTTGTTGTAGGCTCTGCTGTTGTCGGCTGAACTGTTGTAGGCTGTGTTGTTGGCTTTACAGTTGTAGGCTCTGCTGTAGTCGGTTCAGCAGTTGTCGGCTGTTCTGCCTGATAAACTTCACCTGTACGGCCCCAGTCCTCAAGCTGAACAATGTACTTCTGAATTAATGTTGCATCAACAACAGAAATTGTGTTGTCGTTGTCAACATCAGCAAGAATCTGCTTGTCAGCTGAAAGTGTTTCAAGCTGAACAATGTGTTTCTGAATAAGTGTTGCGTCAACGATTGTAATGTCGCCGTCACCGTCTACATCACCGTAAAGGAGCTTGCCTGAAGGCTCTGTTGCAGGCTGTTCGGTTGTAGGCTGAGTTGAAGGCTTTGTTGACGGAGCAGGCTGTGTTGTCGGCTCTGTAGCAGAACCCTTTGTAACATCAGTAGCCTCAATTTCTGTCTTTGTAGGTGTGAGAGTTGTATCTTCCCATGTGCCTGCCTTTGAAAGTGAGAATGCTTTTGATGAACCGTTAAGGCTGATAGCCGCATCGGTTCTGCCCGGATACTGCTCGCCGCCGTTTTCGGAGATAATTACTCTTGTGTTTGCAGAAGTTGAAAGATCAAAGTCTGAAGGAGCCTCGTTTTTACCTGAAGTATCGGCTGAAATAGATGATGACTTCGGAACTTCGTAGTAATAGTAGCCTGTTGCAGGATCAAGAGTCATTGCCTCACCCGGCCAGTTTGCATTCTTGTAAACAGTACCCTTGTTTGTGTTTTCATCATAGATGTAAACATGGTAAGGGGCTGACCAACCCTTCTGTGTTGCAGGGTTGAAGAATATATAAACACCTGATTCCTGAACGGTACTCTTGGTGTACTTGTAAACTGTTGAAGTTGTCTTTGTGCCGTCAGTTGCAGTAACTGTGAGGTTGATTGTTTCGCCCGGCTCATAGTCTGAACCGATGCGGATTGATGTTGTGCCTGTGAACTTAACAGGAGTTGAATCATCAAGGCAGTATGTGCCTGATGTTGCATTTTCAAGACCGAGTGTAAGTGTCATTGTGTCGCCCTTGAATGAACCGCTTTCAACAGAGTTTGTTGCCTTTGGAGTTGTTGTACCGTTGTAAACAACAGCAACACCTGTCTTGCCGATTGAACCTGTGAGAACACCGTTTGCAACTGTAAACTCAGCACCTGTAACTGTATCTGTGTATTTGCCGTTTGCAAGGCCTGTGCCTGAAATGCTTACGCTCGCGTTTGTACCGTTACAGTTTGAAAGAACGATACCGCTTGTTCCTCTTGCAACATAAGCAATGTTGCCCGAAGAACCGAGCTTTTCTGACTGACCTACAAAGAGGTTGTGGAACTTGTTGATTTCAGAAACAACTGTGCTCTTGTAAGTTGTATCTGTTGAAACACCGCCCATGAGAGCTGTGCCGGGACGAGCAAAGAAAAGTGCTGTTGAATCTTTTCTTGATGCAACGATTGCCCATGCCTTTACAACATCTTCATCTGAAACGCTTGATGTGTTTGAGAAACCCGCTGAACCTGAGCTGCCCTCGTATGTATCGTGGCTTTCTGCCCAGAGGACTGCATTTGATGCAGCTACGCCTGACTTGTATGTTGCGTTAGCGGCTGTGCTTGCCTTACCCTTTGCAACATTAAAAAGTACAGCGTCACCTGTTCTGTTATCGGTAACATTGATGTACTTTGTGTATGAGCTGTAGCTTCTGCCTGCACCGCAGTTGTTGAGGATTTCGCCGTAGATGTAAAGGTTGTCGCCTGTTTTCTGTGTGTAGTAAGAAGAAGCGGCACTTGTTACATTCTTCCAGTAATCCGATGCGTATGCACCGTCATCCTCTGTTTCAATGTGCTTTGCGGCATCAAAACGGAAACCGTCAACACCGCAGTCGATGCATTCCTTGAGGAGGTTGATGATGTAGTTCTGAACATCGGTTTTTTCAGTTGCAAGGTCAGGACACTTTGAAACATGGCCCTGAACAACTGCCTGAACCGAACTGTCGCTTGCATCGCCTGTGTATGTACGGGTATAATTTTTTCTGTTCTTATAGAAATCAGGCTCATACTTTTTAACCTGATTGCTTACAGTATTCGGCATTGTATTATCGGCATTTGCAACATGGTTTGAAACGATATCGCAGATAATTTTGATACCGTACTTGTCAGCCTCATCACAAAGTGACTTGAGCTCATCCTTTGTACCGAGCCATGACTCCTCTGCAACATGGAAACTGATTGGCTGATAGAGTTTCCACCACTGACCTGTTACATCGCCTGAGGTTGTGTAGTCCTTTGGCTGCTGAACGGGAGAAGTCTGAACTGTTGTGTATCCTGCCGCTGCAATTGCGGGAAGGTTTTCTTTGATTGTATTGTAAGACCAGTTGAATGCGTGGAGCATAACACCGTCGGCAACCTTGTCACGAAGGGTGCTGTCGGTAGATGCAACCTGTGCTGAATCAACTTCGGCAGCATTTACGGAAGTAATTGCGGCAAAAGAAGATGTCAGAAGTGCAGACGCAACAACAAGACTTGCAATCTTTTTTGCTTTCTTCATAGGGAAAACATCCTTTCATAAAATTTTCAATTTAATTATAGCAAATTTCACCAAAAAAGTATATATTTTATGTTACAAATTCGAGGGCCGTTTTTTGTGCAGATTACACGGTTGTAAAATTTTTTGAACAATAATTTTGCACTAAACAGCATTATATTTAACTTTTTCTGACTTTACATAAATTTTACTTCTTTTAAAGAACATTAGTAACGCAAATTTGATTTCCTTTTTACATAATATTGATTGACATTTTTGTGCATTTAGAATATAATCAAAGAGCAGTTGTCCCCTGCCACTTATGTGACGGGGGACATTTCAGAAAATTCAAATTGTATTGCGTACAATCGCTTTTAAGCGGTTAATAAGGATTTTATGTGAAGGAAAAGGACGGGGCAACACAGCCGTCTTATTTTTCTGTTCAAAAATTCTGAGCATCATGGTTATGTCTTTGCAGAAACGGCAGGGCGGACTGTGTTCGCCTGCATTTTTTGCAAGCCGACACAATCCGCTTTATTTTTTACAGATTTTTACTATTATCACAACGGAACAGGGGTGCATAAATGGAACAGACATCAAAGAAAACAATAGTTTCACTCAAGGATATTTTCATCAAATTTGACGGTGAGGTAATCCTTAACCACATCAACCTTGATATTAATGAAAAGGAATTCGTAACTATTCTCGGCCCGTCAGGTTGCGGCAAGACCACAACCCTGCGTATCATCGGCGGTTTTGTTGAACCGGACAGCGGTGATGTTATTTTTGACGGCAAAAGAATCAACGGAACTCCTCCGAATAAAAGAAATGTAAACACGGTATTCCAGAAGTATTCTTTGTTCCCCCACCTCAATGTTTTTGACAATGTGGCTTTCGGACTCAAGCTTAAAAAGATGCCGAAAGATGAA
>CACXYD010000060.1 GCA_902771755.1 uncultured Ruminococcus sp.
CTTTGGAGCATGACCTTTGCCTACTGCAACTCTCTTTCTGTTGAGAACAGTTGAAATGACAAAGTACGCAATGCCTGCAACACCGAGTGCGAGTAAAACGAGTGAAACATAGAACATCCAATGGCCGTTGTCGCCCTTGCTGTCATTGTTCTTGATGAAGTTAAAGTCGTCACCGTCAGAACCCGATGTGTTGGTATTTTTAAGATTTTTTGCGATATCCGACCAGTCGTTGCTTGAAAGTGTTTTTTCGTCAATGTTATCGTCAGACTTGATGAGTGACGCTGACGGAGCAGTATTTGACGGAGCAACATATGACTGACCGCCGCCTACATATGACGGCTCGGAGTAGTAAGCCTGACTGCTGCTGTAATTATTGTTATAATCGTTATTGTTGTTGTAGTCATAGCTACTGTCATAGTTATAGTTGTTGTCATATGACGAATCATTTGACGAATAGCCGGGATCTACATATGATGAATCGTCCGAAGAATCCGGATACACGGGATCGGGCTGTGGCTCGGGATCGGGTTCGGGATCAGGATCGGGTTCGGGATCAGGCTCTACAGGATCAACAATAACGCTTGAATCTCCGCCGGGATCAACATCTTCACCGACTGCCGAAACCGAAAAGCTTACAGCAGAAATACTCAGAAGTGCTGTCATAAAAATTGCGCAAAGCTTTGAATGTTTTTTCATAGAAGCTCCTTTCTTCAGAATAATCTGAAACTGCGTCTGTTATATGTCCGATATCAATTACTTTGAGCTTTCATCGGATGCGGATGTTGTTGATGCCGCTGTTGTAGGCTCAACTGCAACGAAGAAGAGTTCGGGCTTGTACTTGTCGATAACCGAAGTGTTTTCTTCATACTTGAGTTTCTCTGCAAGAGAATCAATGTACTTTGAGAACTCGTCTGACTTCATTGATGCAAGCACATTTTCTCTGTTTGTTTCGTTGCCGATATAGCTGTCAACATCCTTGTTGATGTCTTTCTTATAAACGAGATAGTAGATTGCGCTGTCGCCGCTGCCAACCTTGAGAGTTTCAGCCTTGCCTGTTTTAAGCTTGCCGATAGCAGTTTTAAGCTCGTCACCGATTGAACTCTTGTCGAGAACTTCTACATTTGAAACAGAAGAATCTGTGTCTGAACCGCTTGACTTCTTGTATGATGCTACAACATCATCAAAAGAACCGCCCTTGTTAAGGTCATTCTTGTAGCCGTTGAGCTGATCCTCAATCTTCTTGATTTCCTTATCGCTCATTGCAACATTCTTTGATGAACCCGATTCATCCTGTGTTGATGTGTAGAGGTTTACAGGAAGATATGAATAATCTGTGTAGCTGTCCTTGAAATACTTTGTGAGGTCGGCGTCTGAAACTTCCTTTGAACCGCCCTTGCCGTAAACTGCCTTAAAGAGAGCCTCATACTTTGTGTTGTAGAGGGTTGTGCAGTATGCAAAGCTGTCGAGTGAAACACCGTACTTTTCGTACTGATCCTTCATAGGCATTACATAACCCTGTGATGCGTACGGACCTACATTCCAGTATGTTTCAGCCTGACTTGTTGCAGAATCAATAGTTGACTGACCGATGTTTACATTTTCCTTTTTAAGCTGTTCGTCAACTACAAGGTAGCTGAGGCACATTTTCTTAGCCTGAGCCTTAATCCACTCTCTTGCAACCTGTTCGTTGCCGTCATCGTCTTTGATTTTTTCATCAAGCCACTTGTCTGATGCCGAATCATAATCGTCAAGCTTTTTAGCATATGACTCAGCCTGACTGTAAGCTGCGTTGAGTGAATAGATATAAACGCCGATAGCAAGCTCGTTGTCGCTTGTCTTATACGACCATTCTTTGTTGATTGTTGTGGGTGTACAACCTGCAATTGCAAAAACTGAAAACATCATAACAATTGCAAGTAAAAATGAACCAACCTTAATATTAGGCTTCATAGTTTTTTACCGTCCTTCTAAAAAATTAAATGCAAAGTGTCCTGCAAACACACTTTCACAGGATAATGTACCCTACGATTATACACAAAAAATTTGTCATTGTCTACATTTTTATAAAATTTTGTTGAGAATTTCCCCCGAAAAACAGCATTTTTGTACTTTCGGGAGAATTTTTCTTAACAAATTACAATTTCAAGCCGAAAACTTACTGCACACCGAAAATCTTGGTGAGAGTTTCAAGCGGAGCGGAGCTGTTTTTGCACTCAACCGCAACACACGGTTTTGCTCCGGCAACAAGCTTTGCCTTTCCGCCCAGAGCAATGAGCAAGTCGGCAACCTGAGGTGACTTGAGTTCGTTTACAAAGAGCATGAGCGTTGTGCCGTTCTGTCTGATTTCGTAAACACCCATTGAGTACGCTTTGTTACGCACAAGGGCAATGTCGATAAGTCCGAGAACCGAGTTCGGAATCTTGCCGAATCTGTCCTGAAGTTCGTCAATAACATCGTCTGCGTCCTCATTACTGCGGATATCGGCAATTCTGCGGTAAACATCAAGACGAAGTGTAAGGCTTTCAACATAGCTTTCGGGAATATGAGCGTCAACCGAAATGTCAATAAGACAGTCGAGGTCTTTGGTGACATTCTGCTCACCCTTTTCCTCACTTACTGCCTCGTCAAGAAGTTTGAGGTACATATCGTAACCGACCGATTCCATATGGCCGTGCTGTTGTGCGCCCATGATATTGCCCGCACCACGCAGTTCAAGGTCACGCATTGCAATGCGGAATCCGCTGCCGAATTCCGTAAATTCTCTGATAGCGGCAAGCCTTTTCTGCTGAATCTCCGTGAGAACCTTATTTCGTCTGAAAGTGAAGTAAGCGTATGCCCTTCGTGAACTTCTGCCCACACGGCCTCTCAGCTGGTGAAGCTGTGAAAGTCCCATACAGTCGGCATTTTCTATAATAAGGGTGTTTGCATTCGGCAAGTCGACACCCGTTTCGATGATTGTTGTGCAGACAAGCACATCAACCTCCTGTTCAAGCATTTGTCGCCAAACTTCGCTGAGTTCGCCCTCTTTCATTTTGCCGTGACCGATTGCGATTTTCGCCTCGGGAACAGCCTCCTGAATCTTTGCGGCACATGACGAAATTGTTTCAACATTGTTGTGAAGGTAGAACACCTGACCGCCACGGCGGAGTTCACGGCGGATTGCCTCGTTGATAACCGCATCATCGTGTTCAAGCACATAGGTCTGAACAGGCTGACGGTTTGTCGGCGCTTCTTCGATAACGCTCATGTCACGCAGACCGCTCATTGCCATGTTGAGGGTTCTCGGAATAGGAGTAGCCGAGAGCGTAAGCACATCGACATTTTTGCAGAGTTCCTTGAACCTCTCTTTTTGAGCAACACCGAAACGCTGTTCCTCGTCTATGATTGCAAGTCCGAGGTCACGGAATTCAACATCCTTCTGCACAAGTCTGTGAGTTCCCACAATCATATCAATTTCTCCACGCTTTAACTTTTGGAGAATCTCTTTCTGCTGTTTTGCGGTGCGGAATCTTGAAAGCAGTTCCACACGAATGGGGTATCCCTCAAAACGCTTGATTACCGTCTGATAATGCTGCCATGCGAGGATTGTTGTCGGGCAGAGCAATGCGCATTGCTTTGAATCGGCAATACACTTGAAAGCGGCTCGGAGTGCAACTTCAGTTTTGCCGAAACCAACATCACCGCAGAGAAGTCTGTCCATTGGTGACGAACGCATCATATCGTGCTTGATTTCCTCACAACAACGCAACTGGTCGGGGGTTTCGTCATATTCAAAGCTGAGTTCAAAATCCCTCTGCCACTCGTTATCAGCCGAAAAGGCATAGCCCTTGGCTTTCATACGCTGTGAGTAAAGTTCAATAAGCTCCTTGGCAATGTCCTTGACAGAGGTCTTAACCCTTGCCTTTGCCTTTTGCCAATCGCCCGAACCGAGTCGGTTAAGCTTAACCCTTGAATCCTCTTTCGGACCGATATATTTTGCAACCATATCAAGCTGTGTGACAGGCACATAAAGCACATCGCCCTTTGCGTAGTCAATCTTGATATAATCCTTTACAACACCGTGTGTATCAATTTTTCTTATACCGCCGAACACACCGATACCGTGAACATTGTGTACAACATAATCACCGGGGGCAAGTTCGGAAAGGCTGTAAATTTCCTGTCCCGTCTTTTTCTTCTTCTTTTTGGACTTTTCGGGACGGTACGAAACCTGACTGTATGTTATTGCAAAAAACTTTTGTGACGGATATTCAAAACCCGCACTCAAAGCACCTTGCATAACGAGCAGTTCGCCCTTTGAAATCTTATCCGCACCCTCGCTGTAAACTGCCTTTATGCCGTCTGCGTTAAAGGTGTCGCAAAGATTTTTGGCGGCTCTTTCCGTTCCGGCAAAGATAACACCCCTGCTTTCGGGAGTGAAAAGTCCGTCAACATCTTCTTTAAGCTGTTTATACGAACCGCCCCATGCCGAAAGCTGTTTTGTTGAAAAGCTGATGATTTCCGACAATTTAAGAGGCATACTTCCGTGAACAAAGTTTTCAAGCACGATTGTTCCGTGGCTCTGCAAAAACTCGGTACATTCGTTGAATGTGAGTGCAAAGCGGTCAAAACCTCTGCAAAGAGTTCCGTCCTCGAAGCCTTGTGTGAGGGTTTCGTTGCTGATAAAGTCCATTGACTTTCCTCGTTCCTGAATTGCGGTAAATTCGGACGCAAAAACGAGGGTGTTTCTGTCGAGATAATCAAAAAGCGATTCGGGGTTATCGTAAATCTGATTGATAAATTTGTCTGCATTGGCAATCATTGCACCGCTACGGATAAGCTCTGCCTCGGAGAAAAGTTTCTCCTTAGCCTTGGCGCTGTTCTTGGAACGCAGAAGTTTTGCCTTGTGTTCAATTTTATCGGCAAGAGCGGCTCTGTCCTCAATTACGATTTCCGTTGAGGGCGAAAGCGTGATTTTGTCAGCCTTTTTAAATCTTCTCTGGGTTTCAATATCAAAATAGCTGAGGTCGGTAATTTCATCGCCCCAAAATTCACATCTCACGGGGTAGTCGCTGTCGGGCATAAAGAAGTCAAGAATACCGCCTCTCAGCGAGAACTGACCGCTACCCTCTACCGCATCAAAGCGTTCATAGCCGAGCAGAGTAAGCGCCTTTGTCGCCTTTTCAAGCGAAAGTTCCTTGCCTTCTTCAAACTCAATGACCGACTGTTCAAGCACACTTCTCGGAACGGTAAGCTGTGCCGCCGCATCAACACACGCAATTGCAACATCACATTCGTGGTTGAGGAGTTTGAGCAGAACTTTAAGTCTTGCGTGTTCGTACTCGTGCGAACGGGCATAGATGATATTCGATTTGTTGATTGTTGAAAGTCCCGAAGCACAGACCGTTCTGCCCGGCTTGACATTCTTTTCAAGCGTTTTGAAAACGGGCGAATCTTTGAGGACATCAACAAGAAAGTTGAGATTATTCATTTCTTTGTCCTTTTTCAGTTGAACAAATTCATAGCACGGTCGGTTTTGCCGTCAATAATCAGCTCAATTGCTTTTTCGGCATTGTCAAAAATTTCATCAAGCTTTTTCATTTCATCGGGGGTGAACTTTGAAAGCACCCAGTCGGCAAGGTCCCAGTCGGGATTTGGCTTTGCGCCTATGCCAACCTTGATGCGTGGGAATTTGTCACTTCCGCTGAGGGTGATTATACTGCGCATTCCCCTCTGACCGCCGTCACTTCCCTTTGAACGGATACGCATTTTTCCGACATCAAGCGAGATATCGTCAAAAATTACGATGACATTTTCGGGCGGAATTTTGTAGAAGTTCATCGCCTCAACAACTGCCTGACCGCTGTTGTTCATGTATGTTGTGGGTTTCATCAGCATAACCTTTGCACCGTTTACTGTACAAGTGCCGATAAAGCTTTTGTATTTTATTTTGTTTACATCACAACCGAGCTTGTCGGCAATATGGTCAATTGCAAGCCAGCCTGCGTTGTGACGGGTGTTTTCGTATTTTCTGTCAGGATTTCCGAGTCCGACTACAATGTACTCGATTGATCCCGTTGATTTATTTTTTCCGAACATATCCGTTTTCCTCTATTATATGTATTCTGAAATTTTAAATTAACCTTTTCCGAAGTTTACAACAACCCAATCATCGTTGCCGAGATGATACGGATTTCCGCAATACGGGCAGTTGCGTTCTCTTGTTGCATCAAAACTTGCACCGCAACTTTTACAGGTTACTTTTTTCATTGTGAAAACTCCGTCATCCATGGCGTTCACACTTCTGCAAACGGTAAGTCTGAACTTTTCGTCTTTAACCCTAAATGAAGAATTTTTGTTTTTTACGGTTGTTGTGTAAACGGTCATATCGACATAGCAATAGCCGTTTGTGACATTGAATGAATTAAGCTTTGACACACCTCTGTACTTGATGTCAATAATATCCCCGAAAGGATTTTTCATCGGGTTGCCTTCATAAACTGCAAGGTTTGTGTAATCATCGCTGAAAACCATAATTTTGAGCAGAGCAAGCACCTTGCCGATGAAATATTCATATGAGAAGTTCGGGTTAACCTCTTTCATAAGCCACGGAAGTCTTTTTTGGCAATTAAAGTGTGGGCCTATCATCGGAACGCTCTTTGCCGCACCTGCAAAAAGTCCGAAAAGCGTTTTAAATGCCCACGCAAGGTAGCCTGCCAAAAGTCCGCCGATTAAAACGGGGATTACTCTTATGCCGATTTCATATGCCATATTTGCGGTTGCGGGATCAAAAGTTCCGTCCTTTACAACCGACCATATCGTAAAAGCCGCAACGGCGGCAATTCCGCCGAGAAGGTACGGGGCAATTTTTTTTTTTTTTGACTTTCCCGCAATCGAATAGGTTTTTACAAAGTAGAAGTTTGTAACCTTCGGGAACAAATCGTCCATAATAAAGCGAGTTCCGCAGTTTTTACAACCGTTGAGAAGTTCTCTTACACTGCTTACCGCACCGCAGTTCGGACACGAACACGCAACCTCGGAATTCTGGTTTTCAAGCCTTGTAATCATTGTGTAGAAGAAAAATCTGTCCTTGATTTTCTTCTTTTTCTTTCCGTCTTTAAAATATTTTTCCGTAACCTCATATGTCTTTGACGCAATGTTACTCTTACATTCGCCCATATCGTAGGCAGTAAAAGCATTGACAGGCGCTTCATCTTTCACCGTTTCCTTATCGGTAAAGGCGGTCTGAATCTTTACACCATTTTCGTCAAGTCTTTTCTTCTGTAGGTCAAGCGCAAAGTCGAGGTCGATTGATGCAATATCGGGATTTTTGCCCTCATTGCACCACACTTCGTACTCATCAACAAAGCGGTTCATTATTTCGTTATCGGAACTTGAGCCGTAAACTATGCCAAACAAAATTAAATCACCCTCACATATTGTACCGTTTTGTGCCTGAAAAATTTGCAGTAAAACAGCGAAATGGCGGGTTAGTTAAAACCCGCCTGTTTAATCACATAATTAAATTGTTCGCTTATCAACCGAAAGCAGCTGTGAACGGCTTGTCGTTGTAAATTCTTGCAATAGCCTCTGCAAATGTAGGAGCAACAGGAAGAATTGTGAACTTGTCAATCATCTTTTCCTTCGGAACAGGAATTGTGTCAAGAAGAACAACTTCCTTGATTGCGCTGTTCTGGATTCTCTCGATTGCAGGACCTGAAAGAACTGCGTGAGTAGCACAAGCGTAAACCTCTGTTGCACCGCCCTTTTCAACAATAGCATTAGCGGCATTGCAGAGAGTGCCTGCTGTGTCGATCATATCGTCAACGAGGATAACCTTCTTACCCTTTGCGTCACCGATGATGTTCATAACCTCACAAACATTAGCCTTTGGTCTTCTCTTGTCGATAATAGCAAGACCTGTGCCGATTTTTGATGCGAAGTTTCTTGAACGGGTTACAGAACCGAGGTCAGGAGAAACAACGATATAATCATCATTGTTGCCGCCGATTTTCTCTCTCATGTGGTTAGCAAGAAGTGATGCACCCTGAAGGTGGTCAACAGGAATGTTGAAGAAACCCTGAATCTGATTTGCGTGAAGATCCATTGTAAGCACACGGTCAGCACCTGCACAGGTGATGATGTCTGCACAAAGCTTAGCTGAGATCGGATCTCTTGCCTTAGCTTTTCTGTCCTGTCTTGCATAGCCGAAGTATGGCATAACAACTGTGATTCTTGCAGCAGATGCACGCTTCATGGCATCAATCATTATGAGCATTTCCATAAGATTGTCGTTGACGGGAGCGCAGGTTGACTGAACAATAAAGCAGTCGCTGCCACGAACAGATTCGTGAAGAGAAACAGAGATTTCGCCGTCTGAGAACTGTGTACAGTCACTCTTACCAAGCGGCAGACCAAGACAGCCTGCAATTCCCTGAGCTACATCAACATTTGAACTGCCGGTGAAAATTTTAATGTCCTTACCGTGAAAATTCATTGCAATAACTCCTTTGAATTTTAATGTGTGTAGTATATGTTTACCAATGATTAACTGAGTAATTAACAGCTGTAACCCTTTGCCCTTGCAATTTCGTTAAGCTGTTCAAGCTGAGCCGGATCGTTTGCACCCAAAACCGTGTCGCTGCACTGAGCCGTAAATGCTCCGACCTTTCTTCCGTCCTCAAGCAAAAGCTTGATTGCATCGGGAAGATAATATTCTTTTGCGCTGTTGTCCGACTTGATTCTGTCGAGAACCGAAAGAAGAAGTTCGCAGTCAAACCAGAAACCGCCCGAGTTTACTTCATTTATTTTGAGAGTTTCCTCATCGGCATCCTTCTGTTCAACAATTGCACGCAGATTTCCGTTTTCGTCACGGACAATTCTTCCGTAACCTGTGGGATCGTCAACCTTTGCGGAAATAACCGTTGCGGCACAACCGTTTTCGATGTGAGCCTTCAAGGAATCCTCAATAGTCTTGCTGTCCATAAACGGAGCGTCACCGTTGAGAATAACAACATTGCCGCTGTGCTTTTTAAGAAAATCCTTTGCCATCATCACAGCATGACCTGTTCCGAGTCTTTCTGCCTGAAACACGCTTTCAACGGAAAAATCGAGAGTTGAAAGATAATCCTCGATACACTCTTTTTTAAAGCCCTTGACAACACAGATGTCGTCAACGCCCGCTTTTCTTAAAGCCGACATAACCCAGTAGAGCATCGGCTTGCCGAGTACCTCCGACAATGTTTTCGGCTTGTCGGATTTCATTCTTTTGCCCTCGCCGCCTGCGAGGATAACGGCACAATTCTTCATTTTTTCTCCTTTTCCCTGCAACAGAATAATATCACTCTGCCACAAGGCACTCGTCTATACCATAATATTATCTCACAAAAATTACAAATTTCAAGAGAAAATTACAAAAATCGGGCAAAAAAAGGCATTTTAAACGATTTATACAATATTGACGAAAATAAAACCCGTTTTTTATAAGAAAAAAATTTGAAAAAAATATAGCTATTTTGACCAAAGTTTGTTATAATATTCGATAGGCTTATACAAGCAGGCAGGTTTTACCAAGGGGTAAGTCTGCCACAGCCGTATATCTTAATTTATTTTTAGGAGGATTACCAGTTATGGCAAACAAATGGGTTTACCTTTTTACAGAAGGTAATGCTAACATGCGTGAGCTCCTCGGCGGTAAGGGTGCCAACCTTGCAGAAATGACAGGTCTTGGCCTTCCGGTACCACAGGGCTTCACAATTACAACAGAAGCTTGTACTCAGTATTATGAGGACGGCAGAGAAATCAACGCTGAAATTCAGGGCCAGATCAACGAGTACATCGTAAAGATGGAAGAAATCACAGGCAAGAAGTTCGGCGACAAGGAGAACCCTCTCCTCGTTTCAGTTCGTTCTGGTGCTCGTGCTTCAATGCCGGGTATGATGGATACAATCCTTAACCTCGGTCTTAACGAAGATGTTGTTGAAGTTATCGCTAAGAAGTCAAACAACCCTCGTTGGGCTTGGGACTGCTACAGAAGATTCATTCAGATGTATTCTGACGTAGTTATGGAAGTTGGTAAGAAATATTTTGAGGAGCTCATCGACAAGATGAAGGCTGAGAGAGGCGTTACTTATGACGTAGAGCTTACAGCTGACGATCTTAAGGAGCTTGCTGGTCAGTTTAAGGCTGAATACAAAGAGAAAATCGGTCAGGACTTCCCTGACGATCCTAAGGAACAGCTCATGGGCGCAGTTAAGGCTGTATTCCGTTCATGGGACAACCCTCGTGCAAACGTTTACCGTCGTGATAACGATATCCCTTATTCATGGGGTACTGCTGTTAACGTACAGTCAATGGCATTCGGTAACATGGGTGACGATTGCGGTACAGGTGTTGCATTTACAAGAGATCCTGCTACAGGTGAGAAGAAGCTCATGGGTGAGTTCCTCATCAACGCACAGGGCGAAGACGTAGTTGCAGGTGTTCGTACTCCTATGCCAATCGCTAAGATGGCTGAAGAGTTCCCTGAAGCTTTCGAGCAGTTCCAGAATGTTTGTCAGACACTCGAAAACCACTACAGAGATATGCAGGACATGGAGTTCACTGTTGAAAACAAGAAGCTCTACATGCTCCAGACAAGAAACGGTAAGAGAACAGCTCAGGCTGCTCTTAAGATTGCTTGTGACCTCGTTGACGAGGGCATGAGAACAGAAGAAGAAGCTGTTGCAATGATCGATCCTCGTAACCTTGACACACTTCTTCACCCACAGTTCGATGCTGCTGCTCTTAAGGCTGCTACACCAATCGGTAAGGGCCTCGGCGCTTCTCCCGGTGCTGCTTGCGGTAAGATCGTATTCACAGCTGAAGATGCTGAAAACTGGAACGCTAACGGCGAAAAGGTTGTTCTCGTTCGTCTTGAAACTTCACCTGAGGACATCACAGGTATGAAGGCTTCACAGGGTATCCTCACAGTTCGTGGCGGTATGACATCACACGCTGCCGTTGTTGCTCGTGGTATGGGTACATGTTGTGTATCAGGTTGCGGCGACATCGCAATGGACGAAGCTAACAAGAAGTTCACACTCGCAGGCAAGGAATTCCACGAGGGCGACTACATCTCAATTGACGGTTCTACAGGTAACATCTACGACGGCGTTATCCCAACAGTTGACGCTACAATCGCAGGTGAGTTCGGCAGAATCATGGCTTGGGCTGACAAGTACAGAACTCTTAAGGTTAGAACAAACGCTGATACACCTGCTGACGCTAAGAAGGCTCGTGAGCTCGGCGCTGAAGGTATCGGTCTTTGCCGTACAGAGCATATGTTCTTTGAAGAGGACAGAATCGCTGCATTCAGAGAGATGATCTGCTCAGATACAGTTGAAGAAAGAGAAGCTGCTCTTGACAAGATTCTTCCTTATCAGCAGGGCGACTTTGAGGCTCTTTATGAGGCACTCGAAGGCAATCCTGTAACAATCAGATTCCTTGATCCGCCACTTCACGAGTTCGTTCCTACAGAGGAAGCTGACATCGAGAAGCTCGCAGCTGCTCAGGGTAAGAGCGTTGAAGACATTAAGACAATCATCGCATCACTCCACGAGTTCAACCCAATGATGGGCCACCGTGGCTGCCGTCTTGCAGTAACATATCCTGAAATTGCAAAGATGCAGACAAAGGCAGTTATCCGTGCTGCTATCAATGTTCAGAAGGCACACGCAGACTGGACAGTTGAGCCTGAAATCATGATTCCGCTCGTATGCGATGTTAAGGAACTCAAGTTCGTTAAGAAGGTTGTTGTTGAAACAGCTGACGCTGAAATCGCTGCTGCAGGCATCGACCTCAAGTACGAAGTTGGTACAATGATCGAAATCCCAAGAGCTGCTCTTACAGCTGATGAGATTGCTAAGGAAGCTGACTTCTTCTGCTTCGGTACTAACGACCTTACACAGATGACATACGGTTTCTCAAGAGATGACGCCGGTAAGTTCCTCAACGCTTACTATGATGCTAAGATCTTCGAGAACGATCCATTCGCTAAGCTTGATCAGACAGGCGTTGGCAAGCTCATGGAAACAGCTATCAAACTCGGTAAGCCTGTAAACAACAAGCTCCATGTTGGTATCTGCGGTGAGCACGGCGGCGATCCTTCTTCTGTTGAGTTCTGCCACAAGATCGGTCTTGACTATGTATCATGTTCACCATTCCGTGTTCCGATTGCTCGTCTTGCTGCTGCTCAGGCTGCTATCGCAAACAAGTAATTCCCACACAGGATGTCTTGATAGGTAACTTAATACAAGTTTAAACCTGATATAAAATCAGAGGGTGTTCCAATCGGAACACCCTCTTTTTGATTATTAACACACAAATATTCTGTCCTATAAATGAGAAACCGAAATTTTTACCCTATCATCTTGATTATAGAAAACAGCTATTCCCTACACACTTTTTCAAGTTCTTCAATTGCATAGAGAGGTAAATTAATAAGCCACTCTTCTTTTTTATAATCAGACATTGATGTACGCACAGCAGTTTCGGGATTATATTTTTCACAAAAAGTTTTCAAACTCTTTGCCTTCAAATTAACCTCTGCCTTAACTTCTATCGGCACAACAGTTTCTCCCGTATCGACCACAAAGTCAACTTCACACGAACCACGGTCATTTGTAAAATAGCACACATTAAGATTGTCAATTGTTTTCAACTGCTGACATACATATTGTTCTGTCAATGCACCTTTGAATTGTGCAAACATATCATTACCACTTAATAACACATTCTGTCGTAACCCGGCCATACAGCCAAGCAAACCCACATCTACAAGAAAAAGTTTAAAAGCCTTTAAATCCTCATATGCTTTAAGCGGTATTCCTGCAGAATTAACTCTGCTAATCTTATGAATAAGACCGCAGTCACTCAGCCACATAATTGCGGTTTCAAAATCTTTGGCTCTGCCGCCTTCACGAACAAGACCGTAAATAAATTTTTTATTTTCCTTGGCAAGTTGTGACGGAATACTGTTCCATACCATACGAATTTTCGGAACAATCTCGGTAGGTGCGTGTTTTGAAAAATCCTGTTCATACGCTGTCAGTATTCTTCGTTGAATCTCTCGCACTTCATTAAAATCTTTATCTTCAGCAAAACTTTGCACAGCTTCAGGCATTCCGCCGACAAAGTAATATTGTCTTAATGCTTCAACAAAAATGTTTTTAAACGATGTAATCATCTGATAATCCTGACTGTCGAGAAGTTCTGCATATTGTTCACCGACCACAGCAATTAAAAATTCCTTGAATGACAACGGATAAAGATTCAGAAAATCAACTTTTCCAACGGGAAATGATGTTCCGCCATGAAGTGCAATACCAAGCAAAGAACCTGCACAAACTATATGATACTGCGGTGCATTTTCGTAAAAATATTTTAACGATGAAAGTGCCTTTGGAACTTCCTGTACCTCGTCAAATATCAAAAGTGTATTATCGGGATTGATTTTTCTGCCTGCATACAGTTCAATACCCATAATCAAACGCTCTGTATTCAAATCTGTTGCAAACAAGTCTGTCATAACCGAATTTGAATCAAAATTTATATACACCGTATTTTCATACGCTTCGTGGCCAAATTCCTTCATGAGCCAAGTTTTACCAACCTGTCTTGCACCCTCAATAATCAAGGGCTTGCGATATTTACTTTCCTTCCATTTATAAAGTTTTTTCATTGCCGTTCTGTACATATAAATCACTCCGATAAGTTCTATATCTTTAGTATATCATTCAATCACAAAAATTACAACGAAAAAGTGTCCGCAGTCAACATTTTTTAATACGAATAAATGTTATTATTACACTTTTTACCACGAATAAAACTTATATGCAAAAAATGACAAGCTGAGATTTTTAACTTGTCATTTTTATTTTTGGTCATGGTTATTTAATTATTTGAATGGTTTTGCAGAATTGCAAAATTTATTAACATAGATTGATTCATAGATTGATAAAAAATCGAATCAAGATTTTATGCGTTTTCATATGAAATAATCACATTGAGATGTGACGGAAAATCTGCGCTTACACGCTTTTCTATGAGTTTTTTCTCAGCGTCTGTTTTTGTATCGGAAATTTTAATGTCAACACGGTTTCTTGTGGGTGCTTCCGCAATTGTAAAATTCTCCACACCGTAGCCTCTGACAATTCTTTTAAAATCATCGGGAGTGCATTTTCCGCCGACCTTCTGTTCCGAGATTTTAAGCATTTCCCTTCTTTTTTCAAGCGGATAATCGGCGTTGACTTTACCGACAAATCGCTCCCTTTCGGTAATGCCAAAGTCCTCTGCCGTATCAATAAACAGCTCCCGTTCCATAGTTTCAAGCATATCAAATTCCGTGTTCAAGCCCTCAGCGTATGCCGAAAGTTCCGCTCTGATATTTGATTTTGCCGTAACTTTGTAAAGCTCCGTGCCTTCCAATTTTGTTTTCATCGAATCAAAACTGTTCATCACTTCACCCCAAACATTTCTGCAATTTCATCGTTACACCCGTCGATATCATCTGGTATGGTATACTTGCCATTTGCTATACCAAGTGTTCTTTTT
>CACXYD010000061.1 GCA_902771755.1 uncultured Ruminococcus sp.
AAGAAGAGATGCTGAAGGATGCCCAAATCCGCGTCATGCTTTCTCAGATTCAGCCGCACTTTATGTTTAACACGCTGTCATCAATAAGAACACTGATCAAAGTTGATCCCGATGTCGCCTACGATATGGTTTACAATTTCTCAAACTATTTGAGAGCGAACGTAGACAATCTTACCAACCTCGAAGGTATATCTTTCGCATCCGAGGTTCAGCATATTCAGAGCTATGTTGAAATTGAAAAGGTTAGATTTGGAGATCGACTTAATGTTGAATACGATATTCAGACTTCCGATTTTGCAATCCCGTCACTTACGGTTCAGCCGCTTGTTGAAAATGCGGTAAAGCATGGTGTCGGAATGAAAGAGGACGGCGGAACGGTTACAATCTCAACGAGAGAATACGATGACCGTTTTGAAGTTGTTGTGTCCGATGACGGTGTGGGTTTTGACACCACAAAGCCGAATCCCGATACATCACGCTCTCATGTGGGAATTGAAAATATTAAGGAAAGAATTTCTTCAATGTGTCACGGTGAGGTAACGATTGAAAGTGAGGTCGGAAAGGGAACAGTTTCGACAATTAAAATTTACAAAGACAATTCGGAGGATTGATTATGAGAATACTTGCAGCAGACGATGAGCCGTTGGCTCTTGAAATGCTTGTTGATTCAATAAAAGAGGTTCAGCCCGACGCTGAAATTCATGAATTTTTAAAGCCGTCAAAATTGCTTGAATTTGCGGCTGAAACAAAGTGCGACATTGCATTTCTCGACATTCATATGCGTGGTATGACAGGTGTTGAGCTTGCCAAAAAGCTAAAGGATGCATATCCTAAAATCAACATTATTTTTGTAACGGGTTTTGACCAGTACACGGGCGAGGCTATGAAAATGCATGCCAGCGGTTACATTATGAAACCAGTAACAGCCGAAAAGGTTAAAGAGGAAATGGAAAATCTCCGTAACCCGATTGAACCGCTTTCCGACAAGCTTTTGCGTGTTCAATGCTTTGGCAACTTTGATGTGTTCACTCCTGACGGAACTCCCGTTCATTTTGAGAGAAGTAAGTCAAAAGAGGTTTTTGCATACCTTATCCACCGCCACGGCAGTTCATGCACAATCAAGGAAATTGCGGCGGCACTCTTTGAGGACGAACCGTACGATTCAAAACAGCAGGCATATTTGCAGAAAATTATTTCGGCTATGATGAAAAGTCTTAAAGCCGTAAAAGCCGAAAAGGTTGTGTTCAAAAAGTACAACAGCCTTTCTGTTAATGTTAATCTTGTTGACTGCGATTACTACCGATTTGAAGAACTTGACGCAGGTGCGGTGAATTCATATATGAGCGAATATATGTCGCAGTATTACTGGGCAGAATTTTATTGATGAGGTGATTGTTTGACCGAGTGGGAAAAACTGCTTTCGGGCAATGTTTATAACGATTTTGATGAAGATTTGTTCAATCGCAGAGTGCTTGCAAAAAAGCTGTTTCGACAGTACAATAAAAGCGATGACAGCGAAATTGAACTCAGAAATAAAATTATGAGCGAATTATTTGAAAATGTCGGCGAATCCGTCTGGATTGAACCAGATTTTCGTTGTGAATTCGGAAAGAATATTACAATAGAAAACAATGTTTATATAAATTTCGGCTGTATAATTCTTGATTGCGCAAAGGTAACTATCGGCAGTCAGACCTTGATAGGGCCGAATGTCGGTATGTATGCCGTGAACCATTGCCTTGACGCAACCGAAAGAGTAAACGGCGGTTGCTTTGGCAAGCCGATTAAGGTCGGCAAAAGAGTGTGGCTCGGCGGAGATGTTAAAATTGTGGGCGGTGTTACAATAGGTGACGACACGGTAATCGGTACGGGAAGTGTTGTTACAAAAGATATTCCGTCAGGCGTTGTTGCTGTCGGAAATCCGTGCAGAGTTATAAGAAAAATTACCGATGAAGATAAAACAGAGTATTCACAATACATTGAGAGGTTAAAAAATAATGACTGAAAAAGAAAAAATGCTTAATTCACAGTTGTATAACGCATTGGGTGATGACGGTGTGCTTTACAAAGAACGCTGTTATGTTAAAAATCTTTGCAGAGAGTACAACAATCTTCCGTTTGAAGATGAAGATGCTCAGAAAAATCTGATGAAGAAAATTGTCGGCAGTACAAAGGAAAATTTCTACATCACCGCTCCGTTCTGGTGCGACTACGGCTACAATATCGAACTCGGCGAGAATTTCTATTCAAACCACAATATGGTGATTCTCGATTGTGCAAAGGTTAAATTCGGCGACAATGTTTTTGTTGCGCCAAACTGCGGATTCTACACAGCAGGTCATCCCGTTGATTTTCCGAGAAGAAACGCAGGTTTTGAATATGCCTATCCAATTACCGTTGGTGACAATGTGTGGATCGGTGGGGGTGTTCAGGTTATGCCGGGTGTAACAATCGGCAGTAATGTTGTAATCGGCGGCGGAAGTGTTGTTGTAAAGGACATCCCGTCCGACTGCGTAGCCGTTGGAAATCCATGCAAGCCTATTCGAAAAATCACAGATGAGGATATGAAAACCTGTTTTGACAAGAATACAGAAAAATAAATTTCTACACAATAAACTTTAAGTGAGGATTTTATGGAACTTAAAAGTAATGAAGAAAAAATCACCCGTGCATTGCTCGTAAGCGTTGACACGGGCGAATATGACGCACAGGCATCGCTTGACGAACTTTTTGAACTTGTAAAAAGTGCGGGAGCAGATCCTGTTTTATCTGTAACACAGAACTTGCAGAAAATTGAAAAGGGTACTTTTGTCGGCACAGGCAAGCTTGCCGAAATTGCCGAAATCTGCGATTCACAGGAGATTGATCTGCTTGTGTTCGACAGCGAGCTTTCTCCGACACAAATTAAAAATATCGAGGCTGAAACAGATGTCAGAGTAATTGACCGAACAACGCTTATTCTCGACATTTTTGCACAGAGAGCAAGGTCAAAAGAGGGTAAACTTCAGGTTGAACTTGCACAGCTTAAATATATGCTCCCAAGACTTACGGGTAAAGGTATCGCAATGTCAAGACTCGGCGGCGGTATCGGCACAAGAGGTCCGGGTGAAACAAAGCTTGAAACCGACAGACGACACATCCGCAGAAGAATTGAAAGCCTGAAAGAAGAACTTTCCGACCTTGAAAAGCATCGTCAGATGTTGCGTTCACGCAGAAAAAAGGACGGTGTAATAACCTGTGCGATTGTCGGATACACAAACGCAGGCAAGTCAACTCTTATGAACTATCTCACAGATGCAGGTGTGCTTGCACAGGACAAGCTTTTTGCAACACTTGATCCCACATCAAGAGCGTTGAAACTTCCAAGCGGTGTAACCGTTATGATGATTGACACGGTAGGTCTTGTTCGCAGACTTCCGCACCACCTTGTTGAGGCATTCCGTTCAACCCTTGAGGAGGCGGCGCAGTCGGATATCATTCTCAATGTGTGCGATGCCTCAAGTGACGAGGCGAGAACCCATATGCAGGTTACAACCGACTTGCTCGAATCCCTTGGATGCGGTGACACACCGATTATAACCGTTCTCAACAAGTGTGATTTGCTTGATAAAACAACACTTGCACAGGATTTTAAAACTTGCGTTCGCATAAGCGCAAAGAACGGCACAGGCATTGACGAACTCCTTGATGCAATCGACAACAACCTTCCCGTCAGAATGAAAAGAGTAAAACTTCTTCTTCCGTTTGCACAGGCAGGACTTGCCAATGAAATCCGCAACAAAGGCACGCTTATTTGTGAAGAATATGTTGCCGAAGGACTTTCGGTTGAGGCTGTTGTTGATGAGGCACTTTATGCTAAACTTGCAAAATATGAGTGCGAATAACTTAAAATTTATTTAGTTTGACATTCTGATTTTTGGTTGCTATAATGATATTATGAAAGGGGAAACGATATGTCATTCTTTGATATGATTCAATCAATTGACACTTCGATTCTTGAATTTATCCAAAACACCTTTAAATGTGCTTTTCTCGATCCGATTATGGCTTTTTTTAGCTATATGGGCGAAATGGGACTTTTCTGGATTGCAGTCGGCATTGTGTTTGTTATCTTCAAAAAAACACGCTCAATGGGAGTTATGATGCTTGTTGCAATGGCAATCGGTTTCCTTGTCGGTGAAATCGGAATAAAAAATCTTGTTAACCGACCACGGCCGTTTATGCTGAATACCGACTATGTGCTTAATATAGGCGTTCCGTCAGGCAGCAGTTTTCCGTCAGGTCACAGCTGTTCGTCACTTGCGGCGGCAACCGTTATGCTCATCAAGGACAAACGATTCGGAATTCCGGCACTTGTACTGGCACTTTTGATTGTGTTCTCAAGACTTTATAACTATGTTCATTATCCGTCGGATGTTCTCTGCGGAATGTTGCTCGGTGTGATTTGTGCCGTTGTCGTTGTGCTTGTGTTCAAAAAGACAGGCCTTGACAACAAGTTGTCACCCAAAAAGGTCAAAGAAGGCTGATTTTATGAAAAACTACAGATTTGTCGGCAAAACCTCAAAAGAGGCTTTTCTCATCAAGGGAATTAATGTTTTCAACGAGCGTTGGGTTCACGAGGGCAGTTGCGCCACCGTGACAAATCCTCAGAACGGCAAAAGCTATGTATTTTCAAAGTACATAAGCGGCGGAGTTGAGTTCGTTGCAGGAAAGGACGCAAGCGGTTACTGGCTGTTCTTTGTTGAGGTATAAAACCGTAAAGTTCTTTAAAAGAATAATATATATTGGGAGTAAATTTTAAAAATGGAAAACGAAAAATTATTGGCAAAAAATCTGTTTGATTACAGCAAAACTATCGCAAAGCCTTTGCTTGAAACCGTTGATTATCCGTGGGAGGCTCTTCCGAAAATCAGCGAATTTATCATCGAACTCGGAAAAACTCTTGATCCCGAAATCTACGAGCAGAGGGGAGAGAATGTGTGGGTTGCAAAAAGTGCAAAGGTTTTTGACTCAGCTTACATAGGATTTATCAGAGGCAACGCAATTGTCGGCAAAGGTGCGGTTGTGGGCAACTCAACAGAGCTTAAAAACTCAATCCTCTTTGATGGCGTTCAGACTCCGCATTATAACTACATCGGCGACAGTATTCTCGGCTACAAGTCACACACAGGTGCAGGTGTAATAACCTCAAACCTCAAGAGTGACAAGAGCCTTGTAACTGTTCTTTGTGACGGCGAAAAGGTTGACACAAATGTAAAAAAATTCGGCGCAATGCTCGGTGACCATGTTGAGGTTGGTTGCAACAGCGTTCTCAACCCCGGTTCGGTAATCGGCAGAAACACTAACATCTATCCGCTTTCATTCGTAAGAGGTTATGTTCCCGAGAACAGCATCTACAAGCGCCTTGGCGAAGTTGCAGAAAAGTACGAATAATATTTAAGCATTTGTCGGGTAACATAATTGTTGCCCGATTTTTATGCCTTTATTATGTGAATAAAGAAAAATAAATTATTTTAAATTTTTGCGTTTTTTCTGTTGACAATTGTGATATTATTTGCTACAATAGCCAAGGTCTTGACGAAAAGACCGTTCACGATTGATTATATAAGCCCGTAATAAGGACGGGTGTATCTACAAACTGCCTTAAACAGTTTACTATAATCCCCGTTAAGGGGCATAGTATTATGTTTTGGCGGTTTTTTTATTGCCCTTAAATGTTACCCACAACAAATAAAGGAGAAAATGATAATGAAAAAGTACGATGTTATTATTGTAGGCGCAGGTCCGGGCGGAATTTTTTCTGCATATGAGCTTGTAACAAACTACCCCGAAATCAAGGTTGCCGTATTTGAAGAAGGTCATCTTCTTGAAAAGAGAAAATGCCCGATTGACGGTGACAAGGTTAAAAAGTGCATTTCATGCAAAACCTGTTCAATTATGAGCGGTTTCGGCGGTGCAGGCGCATTTTCAGACGGCAAGTACAACATAACAAACGATTTCGGCGGTACGCTCTACGAATATATCGGCAAGAAAAAAGCCATTGAGCTTATGGAATATGTTGACAAAATCAATATGAAGTTTGGCAGTGAGGGTACAAAGCTTTATTCAACAGCAGGCACAAGCTTTAAGAAACTCTGCTTACAGAACAAACTTAATCTTCTTGATGCCTCGGTTCGTCACCTCGGTACGGACATCAACTACATTGTGCTTAAAAATCTTTATGATTACCTTGAAAACAAGGTTGATTTCTACTTTGACACACCTGTTGTAAATGTTGAACTCAAGAACGGCAACGATAAGGAAGGCTATCTTGTTGACACAGCCGATGAAAATTATGAGTGCAAAAAGTGCATTGTTTCGGTCGGCAGAAGCGGAAGTAAGTGGATGGAGCATGTTTGCCACAACCTTAACATTCCCACAAAGTCAAACCGTGTTGACATCGGTGTTCGTGTTGAACTCCCTGCCGCAATCTTTTCACATCTAACAGATGAACTTTACGAAAGTAAGATTGTTTATCGCACAGAGCAGTTCGAGGACAATGTGCGTACATTCTGCATGAACCCAAAGGGTTGCGTTGTAAACGAAAACACAAACGGCATCATCACAGTAAACGGCCACAGCTATGAGGACAAGGCAAAGCAGACAGAAAACACAAACTTTGCACTCCTCGTAAGCAAGCATTTTTCAGAGCCGTTCAAGGACAGCAACGGCTACGGCGAAAGCATTGCCCGTCTTAGCAATATGCTCGGCGGCGGTGTAATTGTTCAGCGTTTCGGTGACCTTATCCGTGGTCGCCGCAGTAATCCGAGCAGAATCAAAGAAGGACTTGTTGTTCCTACTCTTGACGCAACACCGGGCGATTTGAGCCTTGTACTTCCAAAGAGAATTCTTGACGGTATCATCGAAATGATTTACGCTCTTGACAAAATTGCCCCCGGCACAGCCAACGATGACACACTTCTCTACGGTGTTGAAGTTAAGTTCTACAATATGGAAGTTGATGTTGACGAACACCTCGAATCACCCCACAAGGGACTTTATATCATCGGTGACGGCAGCGGAGTTACACATTCACTTTCCCATGCCAGCGCCAGCGGTGTATTCGTTGCAAGAGAAATCTTGGAAAATCAGTCAAACTGATTTTCAATTGAAAATTGACGGCGAGCCGCCGTTCCCAATTCGTGAAGATAGATTGTAATGCAAAAAACATATTATGCCCGAGCGTAGTATTGAAAATGTTTGTACAATTCAGTAGGGGCGTTCATCGGACGCCCACCTTGATGAAATATTTTGTTTAACCACATATGTTTTCATACGATGAAAGCGGTGTATTCGTTTGTAGTGGCGAACACGGTTCGCCGCTACAAAACAAACGACAACTTTCTGCTCTCTATATAGTTTTATTTTACATATAAATTGTACTTTTACTTTGGGGCGGATGATATCCGCCCCCACCTACAAACAATAAAAATAACCAAAACCTATTGATTTTATTAATCGGTTATGGTATAATAAACCCGTTGTAAAGCAAACTGAACATTCAGCTTGTCTTGCAATGGTGTTCTTTTTATACAATATATTTCTTTTAACGAACAAAGAAATGAATAATTTAGTTCAGAATTGCAAGAAGTCAAAAAGCGTGCAATTAAGTGAGCGACAGGCCCTGTGCGATTGGGGTCTGTGAATCATGTCAGGCGGGGAACCGAGCAGCATTAAGCAGTATTGCCGATGCGATGCAGTAAGTCTGTCGTTCACTCATTTGTACGATTGCCGTTGTTTCGGCTGACGGCTTGCATTTTTTGTTGATTGCGGGGTGAATTTTTGTATCAGGTACTCTATAGAAAGTGGCGACCGAAAACCTTTGCCGATGTTTCGGGACAGGAACACATAACCACAACTCTTTTAAACGAACTCAGCACCAACCGTCTTAACCATGCATATCTTTTTACGGGTTCAAGAGGTACGGGCAAAACTACCTGTGCAAAAATTCTTGCAAAGGCGGTCAATTGCCTTCATCCCGTAAACGGAAATCCTTGCGGTGAGTGTGAAATCTGCAAGGGAATTGATGACGGCAGTATCCTCGACATCGTTGAAATGGATGCCGCATCCAACAGAAAAATTGACGATATCCGTCAAATTATTGACGAGGTTCAGTTCAAGCCCGCAAAGTGCAAATACAGGGTTTATATCATTGACGAGGTTCATATGCTCACAACCGAGGCATTCAATGCCTTGCTCAAAACGCTTGAAGAACCTCCCGAACATGTCATATTCATTTTGGCAACTACCGAAGTTCACAAACTTCCGCAGACAATTTTGTCACGATGTCAGCGCTTCGATTTTCACAGAATCCCGCCCCGTGCAATAGCAGACAGACTGCTCTATGTTGCAAATCAGGAGGGTGTTACGCTGAGCGACAGCGCCGCATTGCTTGCCGCATCTGTTGCAGACGGTGCATTGCGAGATGCTCTTTCACTCCTTGACAGATGCATTGCAATCAGTTCCGACATTGACGAAGATGTTGTTCGCAGTGCCGCAGGACTTGCGAGAAAAACCTATCTTTTTGAACTTTCAAACTGCGTAATCAACAAGAATACAGCCAAGGCTCTTGAAATTGTTGACAGGCTTTACGGCGAGTCAAAGGATATGGCAAGACTTTGTGATGAATTGCTTTCGCATTTCAGAACGCTTATGCTCATAAAGTCGGTAAAAAATCCGAGAGATATCGTAATTATGGCTGACGATGAGTTTGAACAGGCTCAAACGCAGTCGGACTACCTCTCACTTGCCGACATTGTCTATTATATGGATGTGCTTTCAAAGGCATATCAGAATATGGGCAGGGGAACAGGCGACAGAACAGAACTTGAAATGGCAGTTGTTAAGCTGTCATCAGCGGAACTTGACGGCACAATTGAGGCTTTGACCGCAAGGGTGACCGCTCTTGAAAAGACCGTTAAAAAGGGAATAAAGGTGAACTATGTTCCCGAGCAAGTGCAAACTGCACCACAGCCTGTTCAGAGTGAAACTCCAAAACCCGAGGTTCAGAAACCCGAACCCGAAAAACCACAGGAAACAAAACCTGTTTCGGAAGAAATCAAGGATGAGCCTGTAATTCCGACACCTCCTGTTGAGATGCCGACACCAAAACAGCCCGTTCAGCCAATACAGGAACAGCCCGTTCCTACACAGCAAAAGCCTAAGAAAACTGTTCAAAGACAGAGCGTTGACCTTGATGCAATCTATAACAACGCACAACCGTTCCCCGATTGGGTAGAGGTTGTCAACAATATGAAACCTGTTTCAAGGGCAATTGCGGCGGCATTTGCAAATTCCTCTGCTTACACAAGCGGAAAGTATTTGCTGATTGACACAGACAATGAAATGGCTTTTGAACTCCTCAAAAATAACGAAAGACGACAGGAAATCCGTCAGCTTATTTTTGAAACAACAGGTCAGCACTATAATCTCGGTCCGTACAAAAGACCGAGTGCAAAACAAGAAGAAAAAACCGATCCCGTTGACAAGCTTGTTGAAAGCTTGCAGGGAAGCGATGTAATAATAACACAAGAATAACCGAAAGGAAGATAAAATTATGAAAGCAAGATTACCAAAGGGCTACGGCAGTGGCGGAGCAAACAACATTCAGCAGCTTGCTCGTCAGGCTCAAAAACTTCAGGACGATATGGAGGCCGCATCAAAGGAACTCGAGGCAAAAGAGTATGAGGCAACAGCAGGCGGCGGTGCAGTTAAGGTTACCGTAACAGGCAAAATGGAACTCACAAAGGTTGAGATTTCACCCGAAGTTGTTGATCCCGAAGATGTAGAAATGCTTGCAGACCTCGTTATGGCAGCCGCAAACGAGGCAATCAGAGCAGCCGCTAAGGAAAAAGAGGACAAAATGGAAACAATCTCAGGCGGACTTAACATTCCGGGAATGTTCTGATTATGTCGGGATATAATGTTGCTCCGCTTGAAAATTTGGTGGAGCAGTTTGAAAGAATGCCGGGAATCGGTAACAAAACCGCTCAAAGACTTGCATATTATGTTCTAAATCTGTCAAAAACAGAAGCGGAACAGCTTGCGGGTGCGGTGATGGATGCCCACACAAAGATTCACTATTGCAGTAAATGCTGTAATCTTACAGACAAAGACCTTTGTCCCGTGTGTGCAAATCCCGCAAGGGATCATTCCGTTATCTGCGTTGTTGAAACTCCGAGAGATGCTACGGCTATTGAAAACACCCACGAATTTAAGGGTGTTTATCATGTTCTCCACGGTTCAATCTCACCGCTTAACGATATCGGTCCCGACAACCTTACTATAAAAGAACTGCTTGCAAGGCTTAACGAGGAATCGGTTGAGGAGGTCATTATGGCAACCAACCCGACCGTTGAGGGCGATGCAACGGCTCTGTATATTTCAAAGCTCTTAAAACCGCTTGGTGTAAAGGTGACAAGACTTGCCTACGGTATCCCCGTTGGAGGTGACCTTGAATATGCCGATGAATACACCCTTGCAAAGGCTCTTGAGGGCAGAAATGAAATTTAATTTCTTGATTTAAACTATTGACAAATTGTCAAAACAGTAGTATAATCTTGTATTCCACAGTAGAAAGGAGGATGTGCGGTGGCAAATATGAAAACGATTGCTCAGAACAAAAAGGCAAGACACGATTATTTTGTCGAGGAAACCTACGAGGCAGGAATTGAGCTTTGCGGTACGGAAGTAAAGTCTTTGCGTGCAGGCAGAGTAAATCTCAAAGACAGCTGGTGTTCAATTGTTGACGGCGAAATTTTTGTCAACGGAATGCACATTTCTCCTTACGAACAGGGAAACATTTTCAACCGTGATCCTATGCGTGTAAGAAAACTTCTTATGCACAAAAAGGAGATTTTAAAGCTCTACGGCACGGTTAAGCAGACGGGATATTCACTTATCCCGATTAGTCTTTACTTCAAGGACAGTAAGGTCAAACTTCAGGTCGGACTTTGCAAAGGTAAAAAGCTCTACGATAAGCGTGCCGATATGGCAGAACGCTCCGCAAAGCGTGATATGGAGCGTGCCATTAAGGAACAGAGAAGATAGTTTGGTGTTATTATGAGTTTGCGTAGCTTGTACGAAAATATTTCGGAATACAGCGATTTTGCTTTAATCGGACGGGATTTTTCCGCCTCTTTGATACCTATTATTCCGTACTCGGATTTGCAAATTCATTAGACAAAACCGAACTTGTTCTGCTGAATTTCAATTGTGCCGAAGAGGAGATTTGCCGTGAAGATTTGACTTTGAGAGAAAATATTATTCTTGAAAAGAAAAAATCAATCCGATTTATCCGATGATTTTTCCGCAATTGTAATTGACGGACAGCGTTTTGACTTTGGATCTGTATGCGGCGAAACGCTTGAGTGTTGTGAATTAACAAAGTCATATATCATCTCAGAGTTTATGAAACTCGGTTGGAAGAGCGACAGGTTTTTTGACGCTCCTCTTGATTCTCTGTTCATAAACTTTATTGAACTTGAGAATAAAATTGATGATTTATCTTCGCTTGATTTGTCAAAAAATGTTGAAATAATATTTTCAAAATATCAAAAGACAGATTATCCGTTAGCAAAACTCAGTCTTGAAGTTGGCAAGGAAGTAAACATTCCGATTGAAATTTTTGACGGCGAAAAGCAGATTGTGATTAAAAATCTTAAACTTTTGAGTTCAGCCGATAATTCCGAAATGAAAGAATTTGTCGAAAATGATGTTGTGCTTCCGTATGTTGAGTATTCGTGTGACGATGAAATCTCAACGATGTTCTGCCTTTCCGATGAGCTTGACAAACCTTTCAAAGGTATGGGCGGATTGGCAACCGATGACGGCGTTGTTGCTTTTGCCGTGGATAATTCGAGCGAAAGCAATTTGAAAACGGCTGTTATATATTCACCGATTGAGCCGAACACAAAGCACATTGACTGTTGTCTTGTCTGCTGTGAAAAAATGCTTGATAAGCCTGCTGCTGAATACAGGTTTTCAATATAAAATTTTAAAATTGAATATGGGGATGTAAAGGTTTCGACGGGGATTTCAAACCTTGGTAAGCGAGCGGCGGTGCGGAACCGCCATAAAATCCGCAACTTTAAAATTAACTGACAACAAAACAGTTGCTTTAGCAGCCTAAGTGCTGCTCGTTCCTGCACAGAGTACCTCGGCTGTGTAAGGGGCGTCGATTAGAGGTAAATGTGAACAGGGGAGCGCTCCGAACCCTGTCACAGCTCAGGAGCTGCCAAAGTGCATAGCCTGTTGATGGGCGATGCACCGAGGGAGATTTAAAACACCAACTGCGCTCGGAGAAACCCTTGGCAAGATTTTTTCGGACAGGGGTTCGATTCCCCTCATCTCCACCACACCAATATAAATCAAACCCTTATTTCTATGTCGGCGGCTTCGCTGTCACGGTTTGGTTTTAACAGAAGAACAGAGGTTAGCAATGTACTTATATGTATAAGCTGACCTCTGTTCTTTTTAGATATATATACTTGTACTCAATTTTTCAGTAGGTAGATTATTGCTTTTGATTATTTCAGGTGCTATTCTGTCAATCATTTCTTTAAACGCTCTAGTTAATCCATATCTTGCCATATCAATATCAACCTCTGTTGTCCTTGATTCAGTAAGTGAAGCAATATATAAAGGCAAGTGAATATTGATTTTTTCCCAAAACTCAGTATCTTCCAATATCAGATTCATTATATCAGATGAAAGCTCACCCCTAACTTCGGGTGAGTTTTTTCTTATAACAGACAGGGTGTTCATCGCATTATCCGACAGTCCGAAGTCATCTCTAATTTGCGGAGCAGAGGCTTCTTTTCTTTTTGTATCAATAAACCCCAAAAAATAATCAGCAGAACAGTTGTTATAAGTACAAAAAGCGTAAAGCGTTTCAATATCAATACTCTTAAATTTTCTGCTTGCGTTTTTCTTTCGAGCAAATGTGTAGTATTTATCATACGTTGAACGTGAAACAGGAAAATCAATATTGTACTTTGGATTTATAAAGAAATCGTTTTTGGTTAACTGCTCACTCTTTTTAGGGTGCTTTTTACGAATTGACATTATCTTACTTTCTGTTTCTTCAATAATACGCTTCATAATACTTCTCAATTCAAATGTTTGCTTTCTCATAATATTACCAGCCTCAATTATTAGTATCACAGTACTAATGTTTCTTATAATTCATACGAATCTATCGTATTTATTTAGTATTCTAATACTGATTTTACCGTGTATAATGGTAATTGTCAAGATGAATGTGCAGGGAGGTGTCAACAAATTTGGATTATTCAGACTTTGAAATTAGCAAAGAACAAGCTAAAGAGTTTGCAATATCCATTTTTGCTGACATCAAATCCTACATAGAAACACATCAAGACGATTATCAGGAGTTTTTACTCAGCGGAAGTATTGATAAAACTGAGTAGAAACCAATCTCAGCGAAAGGAGTTAGTATAGTGAATAACAAAATTTCACTTCATCAGTTGCTTGCCACCCATATTTTAGAATGTATGCGTGCACTGAAAGCGTATGACGAAAATGAGTACAACAAGTTAGTTGAATTCATTATCATCAATAGAACCGAGGACTAGTTTCTCATTCTATATAACTACTGTTCCGTGCTTGTGTGCACGAGATATTTCTTGTATCTGAGTACAGCACAGCAAAAAAATTGAATACAGAACCGAGGTGACAAATATTAAAAACACCTACAATGCGCCTGCGCGGAACTTTTTAAACAAGGTGAGCGAACATAACGTAAATTCGTGCGCCCCTTGTGACGAGGGCATAGGCTGGTGTGAGTTTGATTTCACTTCAGCCAAACACCACGTTCAAAAGCTGCAAAGGCGTATTGATAAGGCTTTGCGTGAAGGTGAATTCAGTAAAATTTCATATTTGCAAAACTTACTGATACATTCTCATTCCGCTAAGATGTTAGCTGTTAAAGCTGTTACATCTAATAGGGGTAAATATACCTCTGGTATAGATGATGTATTATGGTTATCCCCTAGGGATAAATATAATGCGGCATTGTCCTTAGTCCGTCGGGGTTATACTCCTCGACCATTAAAGGAGCTATGCAGACTTTATATAAGTTTGCGCTTGAGCCCATATCTGAATTGTTGGCAGATGAACATTCATACGGCTTTCGTCCGAATCGTTCTACACGAGACGCTTTGATTAGATGTCATAATATCCTATGTAGTCGTAAAGATTACACTTGGGTATTGAAAGCAGATGTTAAGTCTTGCTTTGATAACATCAGTCATGAGTGGATTATGGAGAATATCCCCATAGATAAGAAAATTCTTTTGAAGTTTCTGAAATGCGGAGTTGTCCATCGGTGTAAAAAGCATGATACAAATTGCGGAGTTCCGCAGGGTGGGGCTATCTCGCCAATGATTTGTAACATGGCTTTGGACGGAATGGAAAGAAAACTGATTGAATCGTTGCAGGACGTTGAGTTTATCCGCTATGCTGATGACATACTCGTTATCAGTCCATACCCGAATAAGCTTGATCATGCAAAAGAGATTATGAATGACTTTCTTTCTGTCAGAGGTCTAAGCTTGTCAGCAGACAAAACGCTGACTATCGAAGCGAGCAAAGGATTTAGTTTCTTAGGTTGGCGAATACAAGCAGGGGAAGAACTCCCATTGATTATTCCCGACAGAAGTAATACAGAATCGTTGTTTGATAAGGTAGGCGAGGTATTCTTCGGTTACGAGGAATACAAAGAACTGTTTGACAAATTAAAGCCAACCATTCAAGGTTGGGTGGGTTATCACAAGGGAGTTGTCGATGATGACTTTCTGAAAGAAATATTAATTGCGCTTCAAGATACAATCAGAAGCGTTAATGATAACATTTCTCCAAACCTGCTCAAACTTCTTTAACTCGTCCCTGTGATTTGCCCCTTACGTGCACAAGGGGTAGGCACATACGAGTTACAAAAATCAAACACAATAAAAAATATTTTCAAAATGCATAGGAGGATTTTTTATGTTTAATAAAATTAACCAATTAGATTTATACATCAACGAAGCAAAAGAAAATATCGAGGACGTTATTTCCTTCTTAGAAATATCGGATATGGTTTTAACCGATGAACACATTTCAATGCTTGGAGAATGCCGAGTCATTATCGACAAAGCACAAGAAATCACTTGTTCAATTATCGAGGAACTCGACACAGATAGCACCGATATGAATAAATCACTAAAGACAGCTTTCAAGGAAGCTATGCCAGAGACAGATATAGAAGCCTGTCGCTTGAACATTCAGCGGATTGAAAACGCTCTAAATATCACTGGGAATGTTTTAACCAGTCGGTATTTAGATTATTTATCTGATATACAGTTATCTTTGAATGATTTATCGGCATTTGTCCATGACTGTTTCATAAAATTACATAGTGAGAGTGTAAAGCCCTCCGACATTTTTTAAAGGTCTACATCCTCACCACTCCTCTCCATCGAATTGAATACAGATACAATAAAAGCCGCTGGAACTAATAACGCTCCAACGGCTTTTAATCATATTGAAAGTAGGCGGTACCAAAGAGAATAAATCCTTAGAGCGCACCTACGAGGGTATAAATATCGTCGCCGACGGTAATGTTAATACGGTCAGGCTCTTGTGTAAAATCAATTTCATACTTCTGCAATTCGGGAATTTGCGATAGAAAATCCGCTACCTCGGACAGAGTGATAAAATAGTTCTCTGCCGTTTTCTTTTTCATTGAATTGTGGATAACTCTTTTCATCGTTTGCTTCTCCTTGTGATCGAATGTTGCAACCCGCTGTCACCAAAGTTTAATGAATAACTGATATGTCGTAATAGCTGACAGTTTCTGCTGTCCGACTTTCAGTAATACACGGATTTTGTTTGTCCGATAATATACAAGGTTTCACCGCCTGTCACACATTATAGACAGACGGTGTTTAACATTCATTATTTGTGAAGAACTTCTCGAAGAGCCTCAAAGGTGAGAGAAACTAATAACAACAATCCCTCATCTTCATTTCTAATTCCCCACTTGCGACGGGCGTCGTTTTCAGTGATATAAGAGAACTGATAATACTTTTCTTCCCAATCATCAACATTATAAGGACAATCATCATCAAGAGATAAAAACCAATCGTCTTTGTACTTGTTATAGA
>CACXYD010000062.1 GCA_902771755.1 uncultured Ruminococcus sp.
ATTTCGGAAGAAATTGCCGCATCGGTTGTTACAAAGGAAAGAGTTGTACCCATATTGATATGAATCATACCACTGCCCTTTGCGATACCGCCGATTGTAACCTTTTTGCCGTCAAGAACTGTTTCAACAGCCCACTGTTTTTTTACGGTGTCGGTTGTCATAATTGCCTCTGCGGCAGAAGTTCCGCCGTCCTTTGAAAGCGTGCCTTTGAGCTTTTCAATTCCGCTTGCAATGGGTTCAATCGGGAGAGGCTGACCGATAACACCTGTTGATGCAACGATTACATCGTTTTCGTCAACACCGAGAGCGTCTGCGGCAAGACTGCACATTTTTTCAGCCTTTTCGTAGCCGTCAGGATTGCAGGCATTTGCATTGCCTGAATTTACGACAACAGCCTGAGCCGTGCCGTTTTCAAGGTGTTTTTTAGTAACATATATAGTGTCGGACTTTACAAGGTTCCTTGTAAAGATAGCCGCACTGTTGCAAACCTTGTCGCAATAGATGAGTGCAAGGTCTTTTTTAGTTGTGTTAGATGCTTTGACTCCGGCACAAATTCCGTTGGCTGTAAAGCCTTTTGCGGAAGTAACCGAGCCGTTTTCAATATACTTGATTTCCATAGATATTCACCCTTAAAATGCAGGCGGAACGATTACCAAACCTGTTTTTTCGTCAAGTCCGAAGATGATGTTCATATTCTGAATAGCCTGACCTGCGGCACCCTTGACCATATTGTCGATTGCGGCACAGGCAACGAGTTTGTTGGCTCTTTTATCGTGGTGAATTGAAACATCACAGAAGTTAGAATACTTGATGTTGTGAATGTCGGCACATTTGCCGTCATCAAGAAGTCTTACGAAAAATTCGTCCTTGTAAAAATCCTCATAAGCCTTTCTGATTTGCTCAAAAGTTACACCGTCTTTGATGTCGGCATAAACAGTTGCGAGAATACCACGGTTTACGGGTAGAAGGTGGGGAACAAAGGTGATAATAACCTTTTCGCCTGAAAGTTTTGAGAGAGTCTGCTCAATTTCGGGAGTGTGGCGGTGGCTTGCAACCTTATAAGCATGGAATCCCTCGTTGAGTTCGGGATAGTGGTTGCCCTGATTTGGCTTTCTGCCTGCACCAGTAACACCGCTCTTGCAGTCGCAGATGATGCCTTTTGTGCTGACAAGTCCGTTTACAATTGCCGGAGCAATTGCAAGCGGTGAACAAGTTGTGTAACAACCCGGATTTGCAACAAGCTTTTTGCCCTTGATTTTATCTCTGAAAAATTCCGGAAGTCCGTAAACTGCCTGTTCGTGAAGTTTTTTGTCGAGGAAAGTTCCGCCGTACCATTCGGTGTATTCTTCTTCGCTTTCAAGGCGGAAGTCAGCGCCGAGGTCGATAAATGCCTTGCCGGCATCAATGCACTTTGCGGCAAGTTCCTGTGAAAGACCGTGTGGAAGAGCGGCAAAGATAACATCGCTCTTTTCAACAACAGCGTCCTGATTTTCACAAACCATATCGTTCAAAAATGTATAAGACGGATAAACATCGCTCAGCTTGTCACCCTCAAAGGAAACAGAGCTGATTGCCGAAATTTCAGCCTCGGGATGAGCAGTAAGAAGTCTTACAAGCTCTGCACCCGCATAACCGGTTGCACCGACAATACCTGCTTTTATTTTCATTGCTATCACCTTTATATCTCTGTCAATTCATATTGACTTTTATTTTCGCATACTATATAATAAGGCTACAGGGAAAACCGTTTAAAGCGGTTGACCTACTTTGTCTGGTATAATAACCGTCCGAAAGTAGAGCGTCGGGCGGTTATTTTTTTATGTTTTTAATGACTTCTGCAAGTGCTACGAGTAAAATTACGAGTAATACCGTTTCAGTCATACATATCACCCCCATTCATTTGGGAGTGTCAACCGCCTTAACTTCCCTGCAACCCCAACAAACCCGAAAATCGGGTTTATCGGCATTGAGTTCGATTATTTATTAAATTGTTTTAAACATTCCGTTAATTCGGAATGTTATTTTATTTTTTACAGCTTTTCTGCGATTTCTGCAACACGCTTAGCCTGAGCTTTTACATTTGCCGATGCAGGGCCGCCGAATACTGTACGCTCGTTTGTACAGCGTTCAAGTGAAATTGCGCTGTAAACATCTTCGTTGAACACATCGCAAACCTTTTTGTACTCTTCCATAGGAAGATTTTCAAGGTCTGTGCCGAGTTCGATACATCTTGCAACGAGTTCGCCTGTTGCCTTGTAGGCATCTCTAAACGGAACACCGTGTTTTGTGAGCCAGTCGGCACAGTCTGTTGCATTGATGAAACCGCCTGCTGCGGCTTTTCTCATATTTTCGGGAATGACACGCATTGTGTCGAGCATAGGAGTGAAGGCTGTGAGGCACATTTTAACTGTGTCAAGTGCGTCAAAAATAGCCTCTTTATCCTCCTGCATATCCTTGTTGTATGCAAGTGCAGTACCCTTCATAATTGTGAGGAGAGTCATATTATCGCCAAAAACTCTGCCGCTCTTACCACGAACAAGTTCTGCAATATCAGGGTTCTTTTTCTGCGGCATAATTGATGAGCCTGTTGAAAAAGCGTCATCAAGCTCAATGAACTTGAATTCCCAGCTGCACCACATAATGATTTCCTCTGAAAATCTTGAGAGGTGAACCATAATTATTGAAAGCACCGATGCAAATTCGATGCAGTAATCTCTGTCGGAAACACCGTCAAGAGAGTTGTTTGTAATTCTGTCAAAGCCGAGGAGTTCGGCTGTGATTGTTCTGTCAATCGGATATGTTGTGCCTGCAAGCGCACATGAACCGAGTGGCATTTCGTCCATTCTTTTAAGGCAATCTTCAAGTCTTGAAACATCTCTCAAAAGCATTTCGCCGTAAGCAAGGAGATGATGTCCGAAGGTAATCGGTTGCGCTCTCTGGAGGTGAGTGTAACCCGGCATAACGGTTTCACTGTACTTTTCAGCCTTGTCGGCAATAACCTTGATAAGACCTACAACGAGATTCTTAACATTGACAACCTCTTTTTTGAGGTAAAGCTTGATGTCAACGGCAACCTGATCGTTACGGCTTCTTGAAGTGTGAAGTCTTTTGCCGTTGTCGCCGATTCTCTTGGTGAGTTCACCCTCGATAAAGGTGTGAATATCCTCGGCTTCAGGATCAATGTGAAGAGTGCCGTTTTCGATGTCTGCAAGAATGCCTTTAAGACCTTTTACGATATCTTCTGCCTCTTCTTCTTTAATAATGCCGCATCTGCCAAGCATTGTTGCGTGGGCAATGCTGCCCTCGATGTCCTCTTTATACATTCTGCTGTCGAATGAAATCGAGCTGTTAAAATCGTTAGTGGTTTTTGAAAGCTCCTTTTTGAAGCGTCCTTTCCAAAGCTGCATTATTATTTCTCCTTACATTATGTTTAGCCTTTGTAAAGCACTTATTTTTAGTATAAAAGCGTTTATTTTCACCTTGCCATCAATGTTGTGTATAGTCTGTCGGTACAATCACAAAGTTACGCTCGGGCAGAATATGTTTTTTGATATTGCAAACTGTCTGCACGAACTAAAAAAACGCAAAAAATCGTATAAAAATAAAAAGGTGTAATAAACACTTATCGGGGCAGAGAAATTCCCTGCCCCTGATTATGTATGTAAATCAAAGATTTAATTATTTGATAAGGCCTTTCTTTGCACGAACCTTGATTGGAAGACCGAAGAGGTTGATGAAACCTGCGCTGTCGTTCTGGTCATAAACCTGATCCTCGTCAAATGTAGCAATTTCCTCATCATAGAGTGAATATGGGCTTGTTACACCTGCATCAATAATGTTGCCCTTGTAAAGCTTAAGCTTAACATCACCTGTTACATACTCCTGAGTGCTGTCAACGAAAGCTGAGAGAGCCTCACGGAGAGGTGTGTACCACTTGCCGTCATAAACGAGTTCAGCAAAAGCATTTGCAACATTCTGCTTGTAGTGGAGTGTGTCCTTGTCAAGGCAGATTTCCTCAAGCTTTGCGTGAGCAGCATAGAGGATTGTACCGCCTGGAGTTTCATAAACGCCACGAGCCTTCATACCAACAAGACGGTTCTCAACGATATCTGTGATACCAACGCCGTTTCTGCCGCCGATTTTGTTGAGTTCCTTAATGAGTTCAACGCTGTCGATAGCCTCGCCGTTAAGCTTTGTCGGAACACCCTTTTCAAATGAAATTGTTACATATTCTGCCTTATCTGGAGCCTGCTCAGGTGAAACACCGAGTTCAAGGAAGCCTTCTTTGTTGTACATTGGCTCGTTTGCAGGATTTTCAAGGTCAAGACCTTCGTGGCTCAAGTGCCAGAGGTTCTTATCCTTTGAATAGTTTGTCTCACGGTTAATCTTGAGCGGAATATTGTGCTTTTCAGCATATTCAATCTCGTCTTCACGGCTCTTGAACTCCCATGTTCTCCAAGGAGCAATAATCTTCATATCAGGAGCGTAAGCCTTGATAGCAAGCTCAAAACGAACCTGATCGTTACCCTTACCTGTGCAGCCGTGGCAAATTGCGTCAGCACCTTCAGCCTTTGCAATTTCAACGAGTCTCTTTGCAATGATAGGACGAGCAAAAGATGTGCCGAGGAGGTACTTGCCCTCGTAAACAGCACCTGCTTTTACTGTTGGGATAATATAATCGTCAACAAATTCCTTGTTGAGGTCTTCAATGTAAAGTTTTGATGCGCCTGTTTTGATAGCCTTTTCTTCAAGACCGTCAAGCTCTGTACCCTGACCAACATCACCCGAAACAGCGATAACTTCGCAGTTGTCGTAGTTTTCTTTAAGCCACGGAATGATGATTGAAGTATCAAGACCGCCTGAATATGCAAGAACTACCTTTTTAATCTTATTGTCAGCCATTTTAAATTCCTCCAGAATTTGGAAACACATTTGGTCGATGTTTCCTTTGCTTTAATTTTTATTACTCTTACATTATACACTCTGTTTTCAAAAAATCAAGTGTTTTTTGAATAAATATTCAATCTTTTTTCAAATTTGCGTTTTTGGGTACAATTTGACTGAAATCTGTCGATTTTTCGCTGTATTATCAGTGTTTTTGGCGGTTGATATGTCACTTCCGCCCTGCATTTTCAGAAAAATGTATATATTCATAAAAAATGAATATTCATTTTATTCATTTCTTTTTGCATATTCATACACACATATACACCCATTTTGCATATTTTTCATTTTGTTCAGCTTGCAAATGGCATAATTAAAATTATACATTACATATGTTTAATACACAACCGAAATAAATTGAGATTGAATTTTTCGGTAATTTTTGATATACTGTTCTTATCAAAGAAAATGTTACGAAAGGAAGATTTATATGTCAGCATTTAAAGAGATAAATCCGAAAGAAATCGTTGAAAGTCCGTTTAAACTTATCGGTGACGACTGGGCGCTTGTTACTGCAGGCGACAAGGAAAAGTTCAACACAATGACAATCAGCTGGGGCGGTGTAGGCATTATGTGGGGCAAACCCGTTGCATTCACATTTATTCGCCCGCAGAGATACACATTTGCGTTTATGGAAAACGGCGACCGCTTCACAATGAGCTTTTTTGACGAAAAGTACAGAGATGCCCTTAAATTCTGCGGTTCAAAGAGCGGCAGAGATTACGACAAGGTAAAGGAAACAGGTCTTACTCCTGTATTTACCGAAAACGGTTCTGTATATTTTGAAGAGGCAAAGCTGGTACTCGAATGTAAGAAAATGTATGCACAAAATCTTAACGAGGAAAGCATTACCGACCACGAAGGCGTTGACAAGTGGTACAACAACGACTTCCACAAAATGTACATCAGTGAAATTACAAAGGTTCTCGTAAAAGAGTAATCGAAGATTCATTCATCAGAACAAGATCAGGCAGACAATCACACGGTTGTCTGCCTTTATTATTTTTGAAACTTGAAAAATTAAAAATTTGCAATCAAAACCACCCGTCCAACGGGTGGTTTGCTCTAGGGCTATAAGCCCATGCTACCGGCCAGCGCCTCAAGACGCTGGCTTTCACTTCGTTCAAGCCTATTGCCTTTGCCTCTTTCGCCACCCCTTAAAGGGTGTTTGTATTACTCGCCACCCTTAAAAGGGTCTTCATATTCTCGTACACTTAATTTATCTAGTGCTATATCATGCTTTTCTTGGTCTTCTATGTATTTTCTTATGGTTGCTTCATTTAGACCTACTGTACTCACATAATATCCTTCTGCCCAAAAGTGCCTATTTCCAAACTTATACTTTAGATTTGCGTGTTTGTCAAACATCATCAACGCACTTTTTCCTTTTAAATATCCCATAAAACTTGACACACTCATCTTCGGTGGTATACTTAAGAGCAAGTGAACATGATCTATCATCATATGTCCCTCTAGTATCTCCACTCCTTTGTACTGACATAACAATCTTATTATGTCTTGCAAACTCTGTCGATACTGTGCATATATTATTTTTCTTCTATACTTCGGTACAAACACTACATGGTATTTGCACATCCATTTTGTGTGGGATAAACTATTTTTTTATTTGCCATTAAAATCACCTTTCTTTTTTACAATAGACTTGAACATTCTTATTGTAATACGATTGGTGATTTTTTTGTATAACTTTTTATGCACACCCGCATAGCGGGTGGTTGTTTGTACCACGCAAGCGTGGCACTGGGTAAACCCGTTAATAGAAAATGCCTCCCACAAAATGTGAGAGGCATTCCCTGTAATATCGACTAAATGGAACGATATATCAAATTTTATTAAGCTTAATCAAAGCTGCTGATAAGATTAACCACATACTTCTGAATGAGTGTAGCATCCTTAATTGTGATTGAACCATCCTTATCAACATCACCTGCAGTAAACTGCTGCTGTGTAAAGCTTACAAGTTTTACAACCTGCTTCTGAACTTCTGTGGCATCGGCAACAGTAATAACACCGTCCATATTTACATCACCGAGGAGAACATCACTTGCAAATTCTGTTGTTCCCTTTACAGAAACTTTTTCAAAACCTGCAGTTCCTGTAACATCACAAGCCTTGCTGTTATCGACAACAGATGCCTGATTAAGTTTGTTGCCCTTTACATAGCCAACTGTAAGGTACTCTGTGTCAAGATATACGCTTGCAGTACCCGAACCGATAACCTCGAATGTGAGTGAAATAAATGTATTGCCGTTGTACTGAGTAGGCTCCTGTGGGTTAGTAAATGTGCCCTTAATTACATTGTCATAAGTATTATGAACAAGATTTGTCTGAGAAGGCATAATTGTCTGCTTGCCGTCAGCCTTATTATCTGCCATATTGAACTTAAGCTTGCTTGTGTCATACTTAACAGTCCACTGACCGTCAACAATGCCCATATTTGAATTGAGCTTGTAGAGAACTGTTACCTTATCGCCCACTTTGCTCTCGGTCTTTGTTGCAGAACCGAAGTAGTTAGATGTTGCATTTACTGTGAGTGTCTGAGCAGGAGCAGTAGTAGGCTCAGTTGTAGGCTGTGCTGTTGTCGGCTGTGTAGCAGTAGTAGGCTGTGTAGAAGTTGTCGGCTGTGTTGGAAGTGTTGGAGTTGTAGGAACTACGCCGCCTTCAATGTTGCCGTTCTTCATAGCATATGAATATGTACCGCTTACATCGTTTCTTGTTGCGTCAACCTTGATTGTGCTTGTTGACTTGAGAGTTGATGTTGCAACTGTGAATTCACCTGTTACATCATCTGCTGTTGCAGTATAAGCCTTGCCGTCAACTGTTACAGTTACTTTTGCACCGCTTGCTGTAATACCTGAAACAACATTCTTACCTACAACGGCATATGTGAGTGTTGCGGGAGCAAGTACGAGTGCTTTCTGTGCGTCCTGAAGGTCAGAAATCATAGCCTTCATAGCCTCTTCTGTTGTAGCGTCTTCGCCTGCCTTAATCATAGCTTCAGCAGACTTAAGAACGCTCTGTGCATTTGCCCAGCTCTTAGCTGTGTAGTCTGACGCTGTCATAGCAAGAATCTTTCTTGCCTCTTTCTTAAGTGATTCATAAGGTGAAACAACAACCGGCTTTTCTGTAAGCTTGTATGCTGTACAACCTGCGTCTGTAATTTCGATTGTTGCGCCGTCCTTAACGCCTGTGATATCAGCTGTCTGACCTGAACCACTGTTGAGAATAATATTTACTTCGTTTACTTTGTCAAATTTAACAACATAGTTGCCGTCAGAATCTTTTTCTGAGAGAGCAACACCAGGCCATGCGCCTGTGAGCTTCTGTGTATCTGTCCAAGCATAGATGTTGTATGTTGCAGATGAGCTGTAAGGCTTGATTGTTACTGTAACAGAGCCCTCGGTAGGTTCTTCCGAACCACCGCCGCCTGTCTGCTGAGTACCGCTGCTTACTGTCTTGACTGATGCATAGTTACCGTTCTGAATTTCGAGAACAGCACCGTCATAAAGACCTGTGATGTCGCCTGACTGTGAGCCGCTGCCGTTGTTGAGAACAACGCTGAATGACTTATCTGCTGAAACAGGGAGAGTAAGTTCATATGTATCGCTCTGACCTGAAACGGCTGTTGCCTTTGAACCCGGCCATGCACCGTTGAGTGCTGTGCTTGCGCCTGTCCATGCATAAACGTTAGGAGCGCCTGCTGTGCTCTTAATTGTAAGCTTTGATGTCTGGCTTACAGTTGAAACAGGAGCTGTTGTGCCCTGTGTTGGGTTAGTTGTCGGCTGATCGCCGTTTTCGCCAAGCTTGAGGAATGAGAATGTAGCCTCTGTCTTAGCCTTTTCGTTTTCAGCTTCAACAGTTACTTCGATTGTATCGTTCTTGTAACCTGTCTTACCGATTGTGAATGTGTCGCCGTCCTTAACAACGAACTTGTTACCGCCGTCGATTGAAACCTTTGCAGTGTCGCAATCCTTGAGAGAAACAGTAACCTGCTCTGTGCCGTAGAACTGAGCGTCAAGGTGGAACATGCCTGC
>CACXYD010000063.1:0-20523 GCA_902771755.1 uncultured Ruminococcus sp.
GAGTGTGAAGAATGCCTGATTCATGGCGGCTGAAATAACATTGCCGAGTCCTATTTCATTTACCTTGTTCAAATCGGGAATAAGGTAAAAGCTGAGTCCTTCGCCCGCACCCGAAAGGAACAGACTGTTGCCTGCAAGCACAAGAATAAGTATGAGCAAGGCAATCATCATAACCTTGCTGACTTTTTCAATGCCTTTCTGAATACCCTGACTGCACACAAGAAATCCGAGAACGGTGATAATCGCCATCCAGATTACCATTTCAATCGGATTTGACTGCAATTCGTTGAATACTCCGCCAACCTGTTCCGAGGTCATTCCGCTTTCAAACGAACCCGTTGCAAATTTGTAGAAGTAGCTCGTCATCCAACCCGAAACCGTGGTGTAGTACATCATCAAAAGGTAACATCCGAGCATACAGAACCAACCGTGAATGTGCCACTTGCTCTTTGGCTTTTCAAGCTTTTTGTAGCCGAGAACAGCACTTTTTCTGCTTGCTCTGCCGACTGCAAGTTCCATTGTCAAAACAGGAACTCCCATAAGGACGAGGAAGATAAGGTACAAAAGTACGAAAAGTCCTCCGCCGTTCTGTCCTGCAACATACGGAAATCGCCATACATTGCCGATTCCGATAGCACATCCCGCACTTACAAGGATAAACCCAAGTCGGGATTTAAAATTTTCTCTTTCCATAAACGAATTCTCTCCTATAAAAACAGACTTTTTAATTGTACAAAAAATTCACACATTTGTCAAGATGTTCTGTTTTTAATAAATGAAGAATTTTCGCAAAAAAACCGCATAAATAAGCCGTTTTTTTAGAGCAGAGGGTAGATAATGGGACAGTGATTTATGGTATAATATTATTAAAGAAAAGGAAAGGAAAAACCTAATTAAAAGGGCGATAACAATAATTGTTACTAAGTTAATGAAAGGCGGAGATTATTATGTTAATGAATTGTAAAAGAAAGATCCACGAAAAGCTTGTGTTTGAAAACGCACCGCAAAATCCCGAAGCAATCAAGGGTATCCGTGCATACCTTTTGGCGCTGCTTTCCTATGCAACGATGTCGAAGAGATGTGAAAACGCTGACTTTGATTTGCATATTGATATTGAGGGCGATGAAACGCTTTTTGAAACCGAAGACGAAAGTGTGGGTGAGATAATCCAGAAGCTCGGTAATCACGGCGGATTCACAATTGACATCACCTGCAGCGGAAAATTTGTGAATATCGGCAACTGTTCCGATGAGGAATTTATCACGGTGGCGTGTTTCCCCGACAAAGTTCCAAGCATTTTTGATTGCCTTGAAAATTCAGGCGAAAAGGGTTTCAAGTACGGAAAAATAGCTTATTTTGACGGCATTGATTTGTGGTTATCCCAGTACATTGACGATAAAACCTGTATGGACAATGTTTTTGATTTCGGTGACATTGTTGAGAAAAAAGACTTCGCAATTTCAAATTTGTGGAATAGTGAGATGTTCCTTGTTATCGCATTTGATTTTGAAAAGTATCACGATGAAGCTGAGGAAATCAAGAATATAATCGAAAGATATATTTATGTTGATGATGAAAAAGCATTTAAAAAGTGCCGCAAAAAGTGGGATGAGGAAATGATAATCGGAATTGACGGTGTGCAGTGGATTCCCGAAAATGTGGGAGAAATTGTTGCATTTACCGATGAAATCAATGAAGCACTTTCTCATCTTGACAAGGATGAAGATGTAGGAATTGAGTCGTATGGACTTTTCTGCAATATGGACGAGTTCTTCTCGGCTCAGATTTATGCCGACAATGAGGAGCATTGTTTCAAAGTTGTTGCAGTTCAGTCCGTAGTATGAAAAAAAGGGAAGGATTTCTCCTTCCCAAACAGTTAGATTATTCTATTATGATGTTTTCAACGCCGTGACTGAGAATTACATTGATAAGCTCATTTCTTGAATAATTTGTTTCTGCGGCAATTTTGTCAAGCTTTGACAATGTATCTTCACGGAGTCTTACGGTGATGAGCTTGTGGCCGTCCTCACCTCGTTTTTTTATTACTAATGCTTCATTTTTAAATTTATCCATATTGGTAACCTCTGAATCAAATTTGTTCACTAATACTATTTTATATTGACAATATCCATTATAATATGTTATTATGTGATAGTAATAATGATATCATAAGTAATATCATAATGTAATCAAAATGAGGTGCGACGGCATCTGCTCTAAAAATAAAATTCCAAAAGGAGAGGTAATTATGAGCGAGAAAAAATTGAATCAAAACAGTAAATCCGCAAGCTATGAAGTAGCTTTCTGCGAAAAGTGCGGCAGTAAGGTTAATGCAGGCGATGATTTTTGTGCCAATTGCGGTTCAAAAGTTGAAAAAGATTATGTCGCTGCAGATAATGCTGTGACTAAAACTAAACAGAATGTTGCTGTGCCAAATGACGCTGTTTCAAAAAACATAAACCAAAAGGTGAAAAAACCAAAAGTAAAAAAACAGAAAATAAAAAAGCAAAAAGATAAGAAACCTTTTTCAAAGAAAAAGCTGATTGTAATTTGCTCCTCTGCGGCAGTGTTTATTGCGGCTTTTGTAATCTGTTTTATATTTTTAATTTCGCCGATGATGAAATATAACGGGGCAAAAAAGCTTTTGAAAAACGGAGATTATGATAAGGCTAAAAGTGAATTTACCGAACTCGGAGATTATCAGGACAGCAAAGATATGATTAACGAGTGTGATTATCAGAATGCTATAAATCTTATGGAAAAAGGCAGTTACGAAGAATCAAGAAATCGTTTTAAAGAGATGGGCGATTACAAGGATTCAAAAGACCAGATTTATCTTTGCAACAGAATGATGCTCAAAGACTACATTGAAACCAACGGTTCATCAGGTGATGACGGATACTTTATATCTAACTATTATGATATAAAATCATCAGATTCTTGGGAAACTGTTTCGGGAGCACCGTCTACTAAACTGATGTGGGATGATGGATATAGAATTTTAATCTATGCAAAGGATGACGGTGTAGAAATAAGATATATGCAGGATGGCAGTGCGTTTGCGATAGGTTCAGCTATTCGTTCAGGATTAGGTCAGTCAACAGCAGGATTTACCATATTGTTAAAAGATGACTTTAACAATGATACGGTTGGCGGAATTTTCCAGTGGCAGGTAGGAAGCAATCCGATTGTGCAGGATGTGGGTAAGGCATCGTTTGATTCCAAAAAAGCAAATGCCGATACAGCTATTACATTTGATTCATTTGAACGCAAAAATATTGACTCATCAACAGGTGATGAAACTACCGTCAACAATAGCTTAGATTATGATGACGATGTTACTAAATATTCAAATCTTGCATACGGCAGAATAATGGACAAACTTGACGATGTTATTGAAGGATCAGGCTTTACAATGAATGATCTTGGAATTGATGTAAACTAAAGGTGGTATGATTGTGGGCGATAATGTTAAAAATAATAGCAATGTTTCAAACGCACCTGTTGTTTCTTATTGCGTAAGGTGCGGAAGCAAAGTTGGGACAGATGATATTTTCTGCTTTAAATGCGGTGCGAAAATTGAAAGAGATAATGCAGTGCCTAAAATTGAGGTAAAGGCAAAAGAAAATACGGTTTCACAATATGCTCAACCAAAGAAAAAGACTGCTAATGGCATCACAACAAATGTTTGGAAGTCAATAAAATCGCTTTTCTCCAAAAAGCCCATTAAAATAGTTTTGGCAGTTGTTCTTTCAATTGCTATTGCAGTTACAGTAATTCTGAACTGCTTTCATAAAACATTTGTGGGGAGAAATAAAATTTCCTGTGGAGATGGATTTGCAATCGCTATACAAGCAGACGGAACAGTTGTAGCGACAGGAAGCGATGACTTCGGTCGGTGTGATGTTTCTGATTGGAAGAATATCGTAGATGTTTCCGCAGGTGACGCGCATTCGGTAGGCTTGAAATCAGACGGAACAGTTGTAGCAACAGGACACTACTATTCCGGACAGTGCGATGTTTTGCATTGGAAAGATATTGTCGATGTAACCGCAGGCTATAGAATAACACTTGGTATAAAGAGTGACGGAACTGTTGTTTCTGCAGGTAATAATGCGGTTGGCGAGGGCAATGTTTTGGATTGGCGTGATATTGTTTCTGTAGCAACTGGAGGTACAGCTGAGATGGATTATAATTCTGACGGTATGCTAACTATGGCAGGAGATGCACATACAATTGGCTTAAAATCGGACGGAACTGTTATTGCGACAGGAGATAACGGTTACGGTCAATGCGGTGTATATGACTGGAGTAATATTGTTGCTGTTTCGACCGGTTGCCGCCATACCGTAGGCTTAAAGTCCGATGGAACTGTTGTTGCAGTTGGCAGTAATTCTGACGGTCAATGTGATGTATCTGACTGGAATGATGTAGTGGCAATTTCGGCAGGAGCTTATCATACGATTGGTTTAAAGTCAGATGGAACTGTTTTGTTTGCAGGAAACAATCGCAATGATCAGTGCAATGTAGAAGATTGGACCGATATAGAAGCTGTTTCCGCAGGCAATGTTAATACAGTAGGTGTAAAATCAGACGGAACGGTTATTTCAACAGAAAATTATATCAGTTTGTTAGATAAAGTCGAACTTAATGTAAGCGGTTGGAATTTACATTGATTAAAAATTTAAGGAGAAAAACTATGAGTGAAATAAACGAAAATAAAAACACTTTCTTTTGCAGAAAATGTGGCTCGAAAGTTGCCGAAGACCATTGCTTTTGCGAAAAATGCGGTGCAAAAATTGTAAGAGAAAACGATGCCAAAGTAACTGCAATTCCGCAGAATACTGTACATAATAATGTTCAAAACGAAACTGTTTCTGCGGCAGAGCCAAGTGACAGCGTTAATAGTTCAACCGAGCCTGTGACAAACACAACAGACAGTAATGTTCAAAATGTGACCGTAAATAATTCTGATAATTCAGATAGTAGTACAAATGTTGAATATTCTCAGAATTTTGTTCAGGTTAATCCGAAAAAGAAACCTGCTCCAATAAAAATAGTAATAACTTCAGTGATATTATGTGTTTTAGTGGCTGCTTTGGTTGTATGCTTTGCAGGTAATTTGTTTGGCGGTTCGGTTGTAGTATATGACGAAAATTCAGAATTTGATTCGAGGTATAAATATACACCCGAAGAGTATCTCAATGCTGTTTATAATATTGCGGATGCCTATTATCCTGAAACACTTTCTTCAATAAAAAATATTTTTGGTGATGAAATTGCAAGTAAAGCACTTGAAAAAGTTAATCTCGACAGAGCGGATGATTTTAAAAATGAAATATGTAATTTCAGTAATTGGAGATTAAATAATGACGGCGATTATTGCTATAATGCATGGTATGACGGTGACATCATATATACGATAACTATGTTGACTGCCGACTCAAACGGTAAAAAATATCTTCAAGGTTTAATTGTGTATGCTCCGGGAGATAGTGACAAAGAAACTGCGATTGGAGATTTTTGTACTCGCTTTATTGCTCCTGTTTTGAGTGCACCATTGATTGACGCAAATCCTGTTTTGTCTAACAGGTTGGTTGGAAAATGCAAGAACAGCAACGAAACAACATATGTATTTAATGAAAATATTATTCGGTACTATTACAACTTACATGCCTACGGAATAATGGCATTGTCAGATGATTTTAAAGATGATACTTTTGAGAACATTTATCTTTCGGAAAGTGATTTGAAGTAAACAAAAACGAGGAAGGCATAAAACCTTCCTCGTAATTTTTTTACTATTTTGTTAAGTTGAAAAGTGAAAAATCAAAAATTAAAACTCAATTGCATCTGTGAAATCGTCATCTGATTCATCATCAGACTCGCCTAAATACTCGGCATCGTCAGAATCGCTTTCATCTTCGGGAATGTCAATCATATCGAACTCGTCATATGTAACAGCCTTGTTGAGTTTGAAGAAGTTCGTCTGGCAGAAGTAGCGGCAGACACGGATATAGTTGAGAAATTCTGGAGTTTCGTTCTCGTAATCCTCGGCAGAAATGCCCTCTTTGATGATAAGCAACATCTCGACAATCTGCGAGTTACTGATAAAGAAGTTGTTATGCTCCTCAAAGATGATGAAAATGTCGTCATCGTCAAGGTCATATTTTTCACAGGCATAAAGAGCCTCACTCTTTGAGTTCCTTACAACCCTGTAAATCTCAAAATCAATCATATCAGGCTCGTCACAATCAATGTTGCCCATAACACAGAGTTCAAGGAATGTCTTGCTCATAACAGCCTTGTCGGTTTCTTCAAGATCAAAGTGCTTTTCAAGCGAAATTATAAGCTCGTCCTGTGACTTCACACCGGGTGTGATGAGCGGCTTGTATCTTTTGATGAGTTTGTTTTTGTAAAAGTCCGAATTTTCATACTTTAATGAAAGATTAGCGGCAATGTTGTCAAATATATTCATTGTTATCTCCTTAAAAACAAGTGGTTTTTATGTTTACAAGTCAATTATAATCGAATTAAACGACAAAATCAATATGCTTTTTGAATATAATGCCCAAACAGATTTATAAATTCGCAGTTTTCATTTATAATCTTAATGTAGAATGACAAACTTGTAGGGGCGGATATTATCCGCCCGCCTTGATGCTATCATATGTTTTTCTTGAATGTTTTGATATGATGGAAATTGTGTATTCGTAATATTGAAGTAAAATATATGATAAGTAGAACACGGTAAGGAGGAAAATTATGAGCTTGTTTGATAAAATGAAAAAACAGCAGCCCCCCGAAAAGCCGAATGACGGCGAATTCAAGAGCGATGTAAGCACAATTCTGCACAGGACGGGTGTTCAGAACCGAAAAGAAATGTGTGAGCTTGAATATATGAAGGCGAGAAGGCTTTTGCAAAATCCTACCGTTGAAACAGTTAATCGTGTAAAAAACATAATGAACACGCTTGCAACCGAGTTTGATTATCTTCCTGCCGTGATTTGGATGGCTGAATTTTCCGTGAACGGTGTCAAAAATCCCGAACAGGCGGCTATGTGGTACAAAAAAGCCGCAGACCTCGGTAGCGTGAAAGGTGCGTCAAAAATTGCCGATATTCTTATGGACGGCAGAGGTGTCACCCGTAACCCGAAACTTGCAATGGAGTATTATAAAATTGCATCCGACAAGGGCATACCATCCGCATCATTTGCATTGGGTGAATATTATGCCAAAACAGGCAACAGGGAAGATGCAATAAAAGCCTACGAAAAAGCCGTAAAAGGCGGATATAAAGATGCCGAAAAAAAGCTTGCCAAATTAAAGAAAAAGTTTTGATTTTAATATAATTCCGTATTAGAATAATTATGCGTTGGTAAACGCATTTTAATTGAAAATTGAAAATGGAAAGTTGAAAATTATGGTCGGGTATATGGATTGCAAAATGAAAATCTGTGTTGCCCGACCATATTATATATAAGTATATGCGTGTCAGTAGGGGCGTTCATCGGACGCCCGCACGGCGAGCCTCCGTTCCCAATTCGTGTAGATAGTTTGTAATGTCAAAAACATATTATGCCCGAGCATAGCATTGTAATTGATTGCACAATTTGTGCCGTAGGGGCGGATATTATCCGCCCGTCAAGTAATGGCAAAAAATTTATGATGAAAATAAATTATATAAATGAGGTACAGTTACCGAAATAATGTAGGGGAGAACCTCGTTCTCCCGCTCGTGTGCAACGCACACGATTGCACGCATTGCGTGCAAATTTGAATACACAGTTTTCATTATATTGAAAAATATGTGTTTAAACAAGTTCTGTCATTAAGGCGGGCGCCCAATGAGCGCCCCTACCGGTATAATAAAAAAATTCTTGACATATATTAAACTGCGTGATATAATGACGATGTTGTAAATAAGCGGATGTAGTTTAGTGGTAGAACTTCAGCCTTCCAAGCTGATCGTGTGGGTTCGATTCCCATCATCCGCTCCACAAAAAGGTACTCAAAAACGAGTACCTTTTCTTTTTTGCATATTACATATTAAAGAATAAAAGAAATCGGATGGGAATCGAAAGCCCGTTAAGAAAACAGTTCAGTGAACTGTTTTTAGGGCGTAGCGCTGATGCAAGTTAAGCCTAAACGCTTTAGGCAAAGACGAGATTGGCAACTTCTGTATTGCAAAGTAATCATCCGCTCCACATTAAAAGGTACTCAAAAACGAGTACCTTTTCTTTTTTGCATATTAAAGAATAAATCAATCGGATGGGAATCGAAAACCCGTTAAGAAAACAGCTTAGTGCAGTCTTTCTACAAAAACAAGGCTACCAATACGGTATGCCAATGATTTTACATTACAAATTTGAACTTGTTTCAAACCTTTTTCTCAATTGTTTTAGTGCTTTGGTTTCGATGCGGCTGACATAGGAACGGGAGATGCCTAACATTTTGGCGACATTTTTTTGCGTCATAGCGTCTTTGCCGTCAAGACCGTACCTTAATATAATAATCTTCTGCTCACGGTCGTTAAGCTCCTCTTTAATAAACTGACCGAGTTTTTTTGAGTTCAGTTTCAAATCGAGATTGTCGATTATGTTATCGTCAACCGACATAATGTCAAGAAGGGTGAGAGGGTTGCCGTCTTTGTCGGTATCAATTGTTTCGTTTAAAGAAATATCTTGTGCACTTTTCTTTGCGTTTCTAAAGTGCATAAGAATTTCGTTTTCAATGCATCTGCTTGCGTAGGAGCTTAATTTTATGTTTTTGTTCATGTCAAATGTGTTGATTGCCTTTATCAGCCCGATTGTGCCGATTGACACGAGGTCGTCCTGTTCGCTTTGTGTTCCGTAATATTTCTTTATTATATGTGCAACAAGCCGTAGATTGTGTTCAACAAGCATATTTCTTGCCGCAATATCGCCGTTTGCACTTTTTTCAAAGACATGGAGAATGAAAAAACATATATATTGTCCTAAAAATCCGAGTAACTCAATCATAATTGCACTCCTTAAACTAAAATATACCGTTATATAATTTTATTCGTGGAATGTTCAATAATTGCCTGTACCTGATTTTCTTCAAAAAACTTCACAAAACAATCAAAAACTTGATTTTTGCAATGAATTTGTATAATATACCACTTGAAATTTTGGCAAGAATAAACTACAATTTAACTATGTCGTGTTTCGACAAAATATTTTAGGGGGGCTTTCTTTTGGAAAAGATTTTCAAACTGAAAGAAAATGGCACTAATGTCAAAACCGAGATTATTGCCGGCATCACAACATTCCTCGCAATGGCTTACATACTCGCAGTAAACCCGAGTATTCTTTCTGCCGCAGGAATGGATCCGAATGCAATCTTTGCAGCAACAGCTGTATCGGCTGCTTTCGCAACACTCATCATGGCATTCTATGCCAACTATCCTGTAGCTCTTGCTTCCGGTATGGGACTTAATGCTTACTTTGCATACACAGTTGTTCCGCAGCTTGCAGATCAGGGTATCACAAATCCATGGCAGGTAGCTTTGACAGCTATCCTTGTTGAGGGTATTGTTTTCATTATCCTCTCAATCTTCAAGTTCCGTGAAACACTTGTAAACAAGGTTCCGCAGAACCTCAAGTACGGTATTTCAGCAGGTATCGGTCTTTTTATCACAATCGTTGGCTTTAAGGGTGCAGGTGTTATTGTTGGAAACGACTCAACTCTTGTAAGCCTCGGCAACATCGGTTCAGCTGAAGTTGTACTTGCTCTTGTTGGTATTCTTATTATCGCTACTCTCTGGCACTTCAAGGTTAAGGGTTCAATCCTTATCGGTATCCTCGCAACTTGGGTTCTCGGCATGATTGCTCAGGTTACAGGCTGGTATCAGGGTACTTCACTTTTCCCGAACTTTGAAGGCTATTCAGTATTCGGTCCTATCCAGAATATGGCAACAGAAACATTCTTCAAGTTCGATTTCGGTTATGTAGCACAGCATGCTCTTAACTTTGCCGTTATCGTATTTGCATTCCTCTTTGTTGACCTCTTTGATACAGTTGGTACACTTATCGGTGTTGCTCAGGAGGGTAATCTCCTCAACGAAAAGGGCGAACTTCCTCGTGTAGGTCGTGCTCTTATGTCTGACGCACTCGGTACATGCCTTGGTGCTTGCCTTGGTACATCAACAGTAACATCTTATGTTGAGTCAACAACAGGTGTTGCAGAAGGTGGTAGAACAGGTCTTACTGCTCTTACTTCTGCAGTTCTCTTTATTCTTGCTATTCCGCTTTATCCGATTTTCCTTGCTATTCCTTCATTTGCAACAGCTCCTGCACTCGTATTTGTAGGTCTTCTTATGATTAGAAATATCACAAAGATGGATTTCGAGTCAGATATTGCTGATACAGTAGGCGGTTTCGTAGCAATCATCTTTATGCCGTTTGCATATTCAATTGCAACAGGTATTATGTTCGGTATCCTTACATGGGTTATCCTCAAGGTTGTTACAGGCAAAATCAAAGAAATTCATCCGATTATGTGGATTGCATTTGCTTTGTTTGCAGTAAGAATCGTAACAATGATTTGCGGTGTATCATCGTAAATCCAATAACTACAAACTCTACGGGGGCGGATTTCCGCTCCCGTTTTTGTGTTTTCCTACAAGTTAAATAGGTTATTGTTGTGCAACAAGCTCATTGACATATACAATTGTTTATGATATTCTTAAAACATACAATATTTATATGAATAGGGTGGTTAATTTGAAAATTTCAACAAAGGGTAGGTACGCACTCCGTCTTATGGTTGACCTTGCTCAGCGTAAACCGGGCGAGAATGTTGCCCTTAAAGAGGTTGCCGCCCGTCAGGAAATATCGCTGAAATATCTTGAACAGATTATTACTGTCCTTACAAAGGCAGGTTATGTGCTTAGCACAAGAGGTTCAAACGGCGGATATCGTCTTGCTCATGAACCCGACTATTATACTGTCGGTATGATTTTAAGACTTACCGAGGGCAGTCTTGCGCCTGTTGCTTGTCTTGAAGGGGACGAGAACACCTGTGACCGCCGTGAACAATGTGCAACACTTTTTGTGTGGGAAAAACTCCAAAAGGCTATTGATGATGTTGTTGACAACATTACTCTTGCCGATATTATTGCAAATTCGGCAGATAACTATGTAATCTAATATATAATCGAAAAGCATCCTTTATGGGTGCTTTTGTTGTTTACACAGTAATTTGGTAGGTGATGTGGTGTTTTACCGTTTGTAAACGATGCTTTGAATATTAATTTAAAAAAATCAGAAAAATTTTCAAATTGACCGTTTGACGGTAAAAATCGTAAAAACGGCTTAAATACCGGCTTTTCAGACTTTTTAGATAATCAAAACCCAGTAAACCTACTAAACCAATAGGAAAAATAAGAAAAAATTTCAAAAAACCTATTGACAAATAAAAAATCTGTGGTATGATATAGACAATCCAATTAAAACCCACCAATCAAATAGGAAATATGGGAAAGGTGATCCAAATGAAAAATCTCAGATTCAAACGATGTTGCAGTAATGCACGAATGTGATACGGGACACATCAAATCCGCAACATAACTTCTGAAATTAAAATTAAAATGAAATGAGGACATTAAAATGAGTAAATTAAGCGAAAGAAATCTTAAATTTGAAACAAAACAGCTTCACATTGGTCAGGAAACAGCAGATCCTGTAACAGACGCAAGAGCAGTTCCGATTTACGCAACTACTTCTTATGTATTCCACAACAGCCAGCACGCTGCAGACCGTTTTGCACTTAGAGATGCAGGTAACATCTACGGCAGACTTACAAACCCGACAGAGGATGTTTTTGAAAAGAGAATCGCAGCTCTTGAGGGCGGTACAGCAGCTCTTGCAGTTGCATCAGGTGCAGCAGCAGTTTCATACGCACTTCAGGCTCTTGCAAAAGCAGGCGACAACATTGTAGCCGCAAAGACAATCTACGGTGGCACATACAACTGGCTTGAGCATACATTCTCAGAGTACGGTGTAACAACAAAGTTCGTTGATCCTGACGAAGAAAACGCATTTGAAAATGCAATTGACGAAAACACAAAGGCTGTTTTCATTGAATCACTCGGCAATCCTAATTCAAATATTATTGATATTGAAGAAGTAGCAAACATTGCTCACTCACACAAGATTCCGCTTGTAATCGACAGCACATTCGCTACACCTTATCTTCTCAGACCGTTTGAGTACGGCGCAGATATCGTTGTTCATTCAGCAACAAAGTTCATCGGCGGTCACGGTACAGCTCTTGGCGGTGTAATCGTTGAAAGCGGCAAGTTCGACTGGGCTGCATCGGGCAAGTTCCCACAGTTCTCAGAGCCTAACGCATCATATCACGGTGCAGTATTCACAGAGGCTGCTCCGGGCGCTGCTCTCGTAACTTATGTTCGTGCTATCCTCCTCAGAGATACAGGTGCTACACTTTCACCATTCCACGCATTTATGTTCCTTCAGGGCCTTGAAACACTTTCACTTCGTGTTGAACGCCATGTTGAAAATGCACTCAAGGTTGTTGATTACCTCTCAAAGAACCCGAAGGTAGAAAATGTAAATCATCCTTCACTTCCTGACAGCAAGTATAACGCTCTTTACAAGAAGTATTTCCCGAAGGGCGCAGGCTCAATCTTCACTTTTGAAATCAAGGGTGACGCTGAAACTGCAAAGAAATTCATTGACCACCTCGAAGTATTCTCACTTCTTGCAAATGTTGCAGATGTTAAATCTCTTGCAATTCACCCTGCATCAACAACTCACTCACAGCTCAGCGAGGCAGAGCTTGCAGAACAGGGCATTAAGCCAAATACTATCAGACTTTCAATCGGTACAGAAAATATTGACGATATTATCTATGACCTTCAGGAAGCATTTGATTCACTTGATGACTGATTTTAATTTGTTGAATTTTGAAAGGACTTGATTTTTGTGAGTAAAGTATATACAAGCGTAACAGAACTTATCGGCAGAACACCGCTTATCGAACTTGTTAATATAGAAAAGAAATATGACCTCAAAGCAAAGGTTGTTGCAAAGCTTGAACTCTTTAACCCTGCAGGCAGTGTTAAAGACAGAGTAGCAAGAGCTATGGTTGAGGACGCTGAAAAGAGCGGTAAGCTCAAAAAGGGTTCAACAATCATTGAACCGACTTCAGGTAACACAGGTATCGGTCTTGCATCGGTAGCTACTGCAAAGGGCTACAAGACAATTCTCACAATGCCCGAAACAATGAGCGTTGAGAGAAGAAACCTCCTCAAGGCATACGGTGCTGAAATCGTTCTTACTGACGGTACAAAGGGTATGAGCGGTGCAATTGCAAAGGCTAAAGAGCTTGAAAAGGAAATTGACGGCGGTATTATCCTCGGTCAGTTCGAGAACCCTGCTAACCCTAAGGCTCATTTTGATACAACAGGTCCGGAAATCTGGGAGGACACAGACGGCGATGTTGATTTCTTCGTTGCAGGTGTCGGCACAGGCGGTACACTCAGCGGTGTAGGTAACTTCCTCAAGTCAAAGAAGGCTGATGTTAAGGTTGTTGCAGTTGAGCCACAGACTTCTCCTGTACTTTCAGAAGGTCACGGCGGTCCTCATAAGATTCAGGGTATCGGCGCAGGCTTTGTTCCCGATACTCTCGATACAAAGGTATATGACGAAATTCTTCCGATTGCTAACGAAGCCGCTTTCTCAAATGCAAATGATATTGCAAAGACAGAAGGTATTCTCGTAGGTATCTCATCAGGTGCCGCTCTTGCAGCCGCAATTGAGCTTGCTAAGCGTGAGGAAAATGCAGGTAAGACAATCGTTGCATTATTCCCCGACACAGGTGAGCGTTACCTCTCAACAGGTGTATTCAACAGCTAATAAGTAATTGGATTACTTCCCGATATTGATAAAGGACAGTCACGCAGACTGTCCTTTATCTTTTCTTATTGCAACCGACAAATCGGTATGGTACAATTGTTTTGAAGGTGAGTTTATGAAAGTTAAAATTTGCGGAATTACATCCGCCAAAGATATTAAGATAGTAAATGACTGCAAGCCCGATTTTGCAGGATTTGTAATGTTCTTTCCAAAGAGCAAGCGAAACATTTCTCCCGAAACCGCCAAAAGTTTGATTGATACGCTTGATGAAAATGTTTCAACGGTTGCTGTAACTGTTTCTCCGACTCTTGAACAGGTGAAAATTGCATATGACAGTGGTTTTGACTATATTCAAATTCACGGTGAAGTTGGGGAAGATGTGCTTTCAAATCCGTATTTGAAGGTAATTCGTGCCTTTAATGTGAGCGACCTTGAAAAGTTTGACGAGTACAGAATGAATCCGAATATTGTAGGCTATGTTTTTGACGCACACGAACCCGGCAGCGGCAAAACCTTTGACTGGACAATGCTTGAAAGGTTGCCTCGTGACGATAAGCTGTTTATGCTTGCAGGCGGTCTGAGTCCCGAAACTGTTGCGAAAGCTGTGAAAGCTGTTAAGCCTGACGGTGTGGATGTCAGCTCGGGAGTTGAAAATTCAGACGGCAACGGTAAAGATTTTGAAAAAGTAAAAAGCTTTATTCGGAACGCTCGGTCTGTTGACTTTTGCTGATTTTTCCCCAGTTGTAAAAGCCGTAAATGTCATTAAAGAAAAATACCGAAAAGCAAACAACCATAGAAATGTATGACGGATTTTCAAGCGATGCGATTACCCATAATCCGACAAGCACAAGGTCATTTGCGGCATAGCAAAGTGCATAATATCTGCATCGTCTGAATGTCAGGTATGATGCGAGAAAGCTTGTGGTAACCGAAACCGTGCTTAACATAAGGCTGTTGTTTCCGAATGCTTTCAATATGAAGTAGAAAATTACGGTTATAATTATTGCAGAAACAGCCGTCAGAATAATTTCGGGCAGTCTGATTGAGGTGTTGACTTCAACCTCGTTGTTCTTGCCTTCAAACGGATGCCTTATCCATGAGATGACGGAGAGAACCGCTATCGGTGCAGTCATTCCGAGATAGTTAATCATTTCTCCGTAATATGAGAACGATAGTGAAATTATGCCATACATAATTGCAAAAATCACTATGAGAATCTGCCCGAGAACATCACCCTTTGCCGCAAATATAAGGGAAGAAACCCCGACTAATCCCGCAATTATTTCAAAAGGATTACTGCCTAAAAATACCGTTGCGGCTATGGCAAGCATTGAAAAAATCCAAAGGCAGAGTTCCTTTTTGGTAAGATTTTTAACCGAATTAATAAGATTGATTTTCATAAATTCACCACAATTTCTTGATTTTATTCAACAAAAAAGCACCCTCACACATCTTCAAAGACCTAATGATGTGCAAAGGTGCATATGTTCTACGCACGCTACCCGGTGGCAGCAAATATTAATTTACGCACAAATGTTATCACAATTTTGCCGCTTAGTCAACAGTTTTTTAAAATTTGAAAAAACAGGAAAAATATGTTGACAATCTGTTATGTTGTGTACATAACAATCCTTGCGGTGCAAACCGCCATAATGTCCAGAAGGAGGTGCAATATTAATGGCAGTAACAGCTAATTACGAAACAGTAATGATCATTTCAATGAAGAAGGGCGAAGAAGGTATTCAGGCCATCGTTGAAAAGTTCAAGGCTCTCATTGAGAAGAATGCCACTTTGAAGAATGTTGACGAATGGGGCAAGAGAAAGCTTGCTTACCTCATCAACAAAGAGAGCGAAGGCTATTATGTTCTTTTCGATTTTGAAAGCACAGCTGAGTTCCCAGCAGAGCTCGACCGTATCTACAAGATCACAGAAGGCGTAATGCGTTCAATGATAATCAAGAAGGAAGTCGAATAATCAATTTGTAGGGTTTTAACCCGAACACGAAAGGGAAAAGTATGTTAAACAGAGTAATCTTAATGGGCAGAATTACAGCTGACCCTGAATTAAAGACAACAAACACAGGTGTAAGCGTTACAAGCTTTAGCATTGCAGTTGATCGCAACTATGTAAAGCAGGGCGAGGAGCGTAAAGCCGACTTCTTTAACATTGTATGTTGGAGAAGTACAGCGGAATTTGTATGCCGTTACTTTGGAAAGGGTTCTCTCATTGCTGTTGAAGGACAGCTCCAGAGCCGTCAGTTCCAGGCTAAGGACGGTTCAAACCGTTATGTTGTTGAGGTTGTAGCAGACAATGTTTCGTTCACAGGCGAGCGCCGTGACAACAATGCAGGCGGCTACAATCAGTCCTATGGCGGCAATCAGTCATACGGCGCTCCGTCTTACGGCGGAAGCCAGGCTTATCATCAGGAACCTGCTCCGCAGGCACCTGCATCTTATCAGAGCGGTTCAAACTCTGATTTTCAGGATATGCCTTTGGACGATGATTTACCATTTTAACTTCAACTTAATTTAAATAATTCTCATTGAAAGGAGAACTTCATCATGGCAGACAGACCAATGAACCGTGGCAGAAAAGCTCGCAAGAAGGTTTGCGGCTTCTGTGTTGACAAGGTTGAGAATATCGATTACAAGGATATTGCTCGTCTTCGTCGTTATATGTCAGAAAGAGGAAAGATTCTTCCTCGCCGTGTAACAGGTACTTGCGCAAGACATCAGCGTGAGCTTACAGTTGCTATCAAGCGTGCTCGTCACCTTGCTTTGCTTCCTTACACAGCTGACTAATTTAATAACAGCTTTTAACACCGTACATTATGTGCGGTGTTTTTTTATGTTATTGAAGCAAATTTTCTAATGACAATGTGTTGACAATAACCGAAAATAAGCATATACTATGCTTGAAAGGAGATGTTTTTATGGCAACAACTAACCTTAATATCAGAACGGACAAAGAAGTAAAAGACAAGGCTGAAGAAATTTTCAACGAACTCGGTCTTAACATGACAACTGCAGTAAACATTTTTTTAAGAACCGCCATTCGTGAACATGGCATTCCTTTTGAATTGAAACTTGATACACCAAATGATACCACAGCCGCCGCTATAGAAGAAGGCAGAAAACTTATGGCTGATCCAAATGCTCCCAGATATTCAAGTATGGACGCACTTAGAGAGGCTTTGGAAGTATGAAATACGATTTTCAGTTTACCTCTCAATTCAAGAAAGATTTAAAGCTTGCGAAAAAGCAACATAAAAACCTTGATAAACTTTTTAGTGTAATCAATACATTGGCTAATGGAGAAACTCTCGATGCAAAATATAAAGATCATGACCTTATGGGAAATTATAAAGGTACTCGTGAATGCCATGTTGAGCCTGATTGGTTGCTTGTTTATGAGATTAAAGATGATGTGCTTGTTTTAATGCTCTACAGACTCGGAACTCATTCGGAATTATTTTAGAATTAACCTATAAAAGCAGGGTGCAATTATGCATCCTGCTTTTTTGTTAAAATAAATCGCTGTGTGAACCCGTTCTTGTAAGAAACAGTATCAATTCTTCTTCTAAATACTCATAAATTAACAGCCAGTCAGGCTCTAAGTGACATTCATGTTTGCCTTTGTAGTTCCCTATCAGCAAATGGTCACGATATTTGTCGGGAAGGACCTCGCCATTTGCAAGCATATCAATTACTTTTTTCAAAATATTCAAATCTTTATTTTGCTTTTTAATCCTTTTAAAATCTTTTTTGAATTGATTTGTGGGTTTGATTATATATTTCATTTATCCAAATCCTCAAATAATTCATCGACACTATTATAGCTCTTATAAAGTTCGGGATGTTTTTTCATTTCTTCAACTTCTGCAAAAGCGGCTTCGGTTTCTGCATTATATTTGCGAATAGTAAATGGAATACCGTTAAATTCAAGTGACTGCTGAATGAAAAGATTAATGGCGGTAGTCATATCAAGGCCTAAAGATGAAAACAATTCCTGTGCTTTTAATTTTTTGTCAGCATCAATTCTGATGTTTATATTTGTCATTGCCATAAAATCATCTCCTTGTTATTATGTTATCACATTGTTATAACGATGTCAACATTTTTTTGTATATGCTTTTTATACGGTGCTTTTTCTGTAATTTTCTTATTGACAAATACCTGTATGGGGTATATAATCGTAGCTGTAAGATACCTATAGGGGGTATCTTGAACAGGGCTTTGAATAATATATCCCATTTTGAAATTATGAGGTTGATATTATGGAGAATAATAAGTGTGAACATTGTGCAAAACACAAGCACCGTACCGAAAAAGAATACAAGTCGCTTGTAAACCGACTTAATCGTATTGAAGGTCAGATACGGGGGATAAAGGGTATGCTTGAAAAGGATGCCTACTGTCCCGATATATTGGTACAGGTTGCCGCCGCAAATGCGGCACTCAACGCTTTTAACAAGGAGTTGCTTGCAAATCATATCCGCACCTGTGTAGCAGATGACATAAGAGCAGGAAATGATGAAACAATTGACGAGCTTGTCGGTGTTTTGCAAAAGCTTATGAAGTAGGAGGAGTTATGACTCAGTACAATGTAACGGGCATGAGCTGTGCCGCCTGTGTTGCCCGTGTTGAAAAGGCGGTGGCAAAGGTTGACGGGGTAAATTCGTGTTCCGTCAGTCTGCTCACAAATTCAATGAATGTTGACGGTACTGCCGATTCATCAGCAATTATAAAAGCCGTGCAGAATGCAGGCTACGGTGCATCTTTGAAAGGACAGGAGAAAAAATCTTCCGATGCAGAGGATTCTCTCAAAGACACCGAAACACCAAAAATCAGAAAAAGACTTATCGCATCACTCATTGTCCTTGCAGTGTTGATGTACTTTTCAATGGGACATATGATGTGGGGGTGGCCGTTGCCGTCATTCTTCGACAACAACCATATTGCAATGGGACTCGTTCAGCTGATTTTGACGGGCATTGTAATGGTGATTAACCAAAAATTCTTTGTCAGCGGATTCAAGGGGCTTATCCACCTTGCTCCGAATATGGACACGCTTGTTGCACTTGGTTCGGGAACAGCCTTTGTCTACAGTACAATTGCATTGTTTATGATGACAGATGCGCAGGTGAGAGGTGACTCGGCGGCGGTTATGTCGTATATGCACGAGTTCTATTTTGAGTCAGCCGCAATGATTCTGGCACTCATCACGGTGGGAAAAATGCTTGAGGCTCACTCAAAGGGCAAAACCACCGATGCGCTCAAAGGCTTGATGAAACTTGCGCCAAAGACCGCAACAATTGTGGTTGACGGTATTGAAAAAACTGTACCGATTGAGCAGGTTAAAAAAGGCGATATATTCGCAGTTCGTCCGGGTGAGAGTATTCCTGTTGACGGAGTTGTGATTGAGGGCGGAAGTGCAGTCAACGAATCTGCTCTCACAGGTGAAAGCGTTCCCGTTGACAAGGCTGTAGGCGATACGGTTTCAGCCGCAACAATCAATCAGTCGGGATATATCCGCTGTGAGGCTACAAGAATCGGTGAGGACACAACGCTGTCGCAGATAATTAAAATGGTAAGCGATGCGTCTGCAACAAAAGCACCTATCGCAAAAATTGCCGACAGGGTTTCGGGTGTGTTTGTTCCCGCAGTTATCACAATTGCCGTAATTACCGCAATCGTGTGGTTGCTCCTCGGTCAGAGTGTAGGATTTTCGCTTGCAAGAGCAATTTCCGTCCTTGTAATCAGCTGTCCGTGTGCATTGGGACTTGCAACCCCTGTTGCGATTATGGTCGGCAACGGTGTCGGTGCAAAGAACGGTATCCTCTATAAAACCGCAGTTTCGCTTGAAACAGCCGGCAGAATTGACACGGTTGTTCTTGACAAAACAGGTACGGTTACAAAGGGTGAACCTGCCGTTACCGATATCGTAACAGCTGAAAATATCTCAGAAAACGAGCTTTTGAAAACAGCCGTTGCCCTTGAAAAATCAAGCGAACATCCGCTTGCAAAGGCAATTGTAGTGTATGCAGATGACAGACAGATTATCGGCGATGCAGTAACAGATTTTAATGCAGTAACAGGCAACGGACTTACCGCAAAAATCGGTTTGGAAAGTGTTTACGGTGGCAATTACAGATATATTTCGCAGTTTGCGGAAATTTCATCAACCGATAAGGCAAAGGCTGAACAGCTTGCGGGAGAGGGTAAAACTCCATTATATTTCTGCAAAGGAAATAAATTCCTCGGTATTATCGCTGTTGCGGATATAATAAAAGAGGACAGCAAACAGGCTGTTAAGGAACTCAAAAATATGGGTGTGCGTGTTGTAATGCTCACGGGCGATAATGAAAAAACCGCAAAAGCAGTTGCTAAAAATGCAGGCATTGACGAAGTTGTTGCAGGAGTTCTTCCTGACGGCAAGGAAAAGAATGTCAGAGAGCTGAAAAAGTACGGCAAGGTTGCAATGGTCGGTGACGGCATTAACGATGCTCCCGCACTCACAAGCGCAGACTTGGGTATCGCAATCGGAGCGGGAACAGATGTTGCAATTGATGCGGCGGATGTTGTGCTTGTAAAAAGTCGCCTTGCAGATGTTCCTGCGA
>CACXYD010000063.1:20574-29241 GCA_902771755.1 uncultured Ruminococcus sp.
GAAAACCTTTTCTGGGCATTTATTTACAATGTAATCGGCATTCCGCTTGCTATGGGTGTGTTTATCAACCTTTTTGGCTGGCAGTTAAATCCGATGTTCGGTGCGGCGGCGATGAGCCTTTCAAGCTTTTGTGTTGTAACAAACGCATTAAGGCTTAATTTTGTGAAGGTTCACAGCTCTAAGCATGACAGAAAAATAAAACACAAAAACAAAAAGGAGAATAAGACCATGGAAAAAACAATGAAAATCGAAGGTATGATGTGTCCGCATTGCGAGGCAACAGTAAAGAAAACTCTTGAGGCAATTGACGGAGTTGAATCGGCAGAAGTAAGCCACGAAAAAGGCTCAGCCGTTCTTACAATGTCAAAAAATGTTGAAGATTCCGTTCTTAAAAAAGCAGTAGAGGACGCAGGCTACACAGTAAAATAACGGTGTGACCGTCCAAAATTTGAGAATATATTTCCATTTAGGCGAAAAAATATTCCCGAGCATAACTTATGAATTAAAACTAAAAAAAGCAGGACAACATAATTTTGTTGCCCTGCTTTTTTACCTTGAGCAGTAGGGGCGTTCATTGGACGCCCGCCTTGATGAGAACTTTTGTTTCATCATATATGATTGATATGATGAAAATAGTGCATTCATTTGTAGCGGCGAACCTCGTTCGCCAATTTAAGCGATTGTAAAATCGCTTAAACAATACAATTATTGCTTTTATTACAATTAAAATTTAGAAATAGAATTGTTGTTTATTCGTTTTGTGTTTGCACACAAAACGATTGGCGAACACGGTTCGCCGCTACAGTAGAACAACATCTTTGTGAGATTTATAAAATCTGTCTTATCACAAACATTGTGCCTTTACTCGGCGGGCGTCCGATGAACGCCCCTACTATTTCACGAGAGGGGAACGGCGACTCGCAGTATAAGAAAAAACGGAGTAACCAAAACCGATTACTCCGTAAATTCAATGTTAAATTACATTTTGTTTGCAAGGGCTCTTTCAAGCCAGATGTCTGCAATATCCATAGCAAGGAACAATCCCTTTTTCTCACTTGATTTAACAAGCTGTTTTCTTGGTGAAAGATAGGGATCTGTAGCCATAAGCTGAACTGTTACCTTATCGGCAATCTCAGTTCCGTTGACATCCTTTTTGCTTTTGATCTGCATTCTTATAACATACGGTTCTTCCATACTGCCGTAGTAAATTTCGTCATTGCAACGAACGAGCGGTCTGCCCTTGTAAGTCGAAAATTTCTTTTCGGTCTTTTTGGTATCTGCCACAAGGCATCATCCTTTCTTAAACATTAAGATACGATTTTACCAGTGCTTCAAGTAGGTCGTCACGGTCGATCTTGCTGATGATGTTGCGAGCGTTATTATATGTTGTAATATAGGTCGGATCCTCGCTTAAAATATATCCCACAATCTGATTAATAGGGTTATATCCCTTTTGACGGAGGGCATCATAAACGATTGTAAGCCCTGCTTTTATCTGGTCATCTTTTTCCTCACCAAGAGAAAAAATCATTGTTTTATCCAACATACTGAAACACCTCCTATTCTGTTACTATACCATATTTTAAAGTAAATTTCAAGCACTTTTTAATAAATATGCCGAAAATATGTTATTTTAGTGTCAAAAACCTTCTTTTGAATACAGTGGCAGCAGTAATATTTCTCATTATTATCTTATGCTTGTCAGATTGTGTCACAAAAAGGGGACGGAATAACCGCCCCCATAATTTTTAACCTCTGAGTTTTACTCCGTTTTCGGAAAGATTTGAAATTATCTTATCCATAATCTTCTGAACTTCGGCTGATGAAAGTGTTCTTTCATTTGATGAGAACTCAAAGCGGATTGTTACGCTGTGAACTGTTTCTGTGTCATATGTGTCAACAATCTTTGTACTCTTGAGAATCTCTCCGCCTTCGTTTTTCCAACACTCTGCAAGGTGTGAGAAGAACATTCCCTGCGGAACTTCAACGCTGATGTCGTAGTCCATTGGCGGGAACTTTGACGGTTCGTCATAAACAATCGGAGCAGCCTCTGTGTTTGCATAAGCGTTCACATCAATTTCTGCAAATACGATTGCAGCCTTTTTGTCAATCTTCTTGCTTACTGTCGGGTGAACAATGCCGATTGTACCGATGTTCTTGCCGTCAAGGCATACTGAATAGAGGTTTACGGGATGCTCATAGCTGTGAGTCGGTTCAGCCTTTTCAAATGTGAGAGCCTTGTGCTTGATTTCGTCCGTTACAACTGCAAGAATGTCACGGAGTTCAAAATAGATGTCCTTAACATTTCTTGTCTTGCTGTAAAGTGTGATTGCAAGCTTTTTGTTCTCAATGCAAAGACCGTTTTCGTCAAGACCGTTTACAACTCTGCCGATTTCAAAAATACCGAAATCGTTTGAGAATGAAAGGTTTGACTTAACCTGACAAAGCTGTGTGGGAACGATTGAATTTCTGAGAGTTTCAATATTCGGGTTGGTTGCATTTGCAAGCTTAACATTGTCCTCAACAGGGATGTCAATTGCCTTGAGTTCATCATTGTATGCCCATACATATGAGTGAAGTTCGTGGAGATTGTATCTCTTAACGAGCATATCCTTGATTTTGTTTTCTGTTGTTTTAATAACGCTTGCTCTTACGGGGTAGAGGGGAGAGCGTGTTGTGTGAATTTCAAAGTTGTCATAGCCGTAAATACGGGTGATTTCTTCAATGATGTCAGCCTTGATTGTAACATCCTTGGTTGCTCTCCAGCTTGGAACTGTTACGCTGAAGTTATCGTTGTTAAGCTCAACCTTAAAGCCGAGGCTTTCGAGTGTTGCAACAATTCTGTCATTGCTGATTTCAATACCTGTGTAACGGTCAACAAAGTTCTTGTCAAAGTCAAGAATAACTGTGTCATACTTGAATGCGTACTCGTCTGTGAGTGAAGAAACAACTTTGATGTCGCTGTCATACTTTTTGAGAAGATATACAAATCTTGCAATTGCAGTAACAGTCATTTCAGGATCAAGACATTTTTCATATCTCATTGATGCGTCTGTTCTGTGAGCAAGTCTTACAGTTGACTTTCTTACGGAAACTGCGTTGAATGTTGCAGATTCGAGTGTGAGTGTTGTTGTATCGTCAACAATTTCGGAATCAAGACCGCCCATGATACCTGCAATTGCAACAGGTGTGTCGCCGTTGCAAATCATAAGAGTGTTTTCGTCAATGTTTCTTTCAACACCGTCAAGAGTCTTGAAAGTGAAAGGCTTGTCAAAACGCTTAATTCTGATTTTTTCAACCTTTCTTGAATCGAAAGCGTGCATCGGCTGGCCCATTTCAAGCATAAGGTAATTTGTAAGGTCGGCAAGATAGTTGATTGCTCTCATACCGCAGTAGAAAAGACGGATTCTCATATTTACAGGGCTTACATTGCGGTTGATGTTCTCAACCTGCAAGCAGCTGTATCTCTGACAGAGAGTGTCCTCAATCTTCATATCAATCTTTTTAAGACCGTCATATGCCTTTAAATCGTCAAGGTCGAGAGGTTTAAGCTCTCTGCCTGCAAGTGCGGCAAATTCTCTTGCGATTCCGTAGTGTCCCCAAAGGTCGGGGCGGTTTGTGAGTGACTTGTTGTCAACTTCAAAAACGATATCGTCAATTTCGTAAATATCTTTAAGGTCTGTGCCGTTCTTTACATCGTCTGTAATTTCCATAATGCCCGAGTTGTCATCGCTGATACCGATTTCAGCCTCACTGCAACACATACCGTTTGATGTAAAGCCTGCAAGAGGTCTTGGTGCAATTGTGATTTCGCCGATTTTAGCGCCAACCTTTGCAAAAGCTGTTTTAAAACCAACTCTGACATTCGGAGCACCGCAGACAACATCAATAAGTTCATCTTCGCCTGCGTCAATTTTGAGGAGATGAAGTTTCTTTGAATCGGGATGATTTTCAACCGACTTGATTTCACCTACAACAATACCGCTGATATCACTGCCCTTGTGGAAAATGTCGTTTTCAACTTCGGCTGTGGAAAGAGAAAATTTGTGGATAAGTTCAATTTTATCAAGACCGCTTAAATCAACAAAGTCCTGAATCCAGTTCATAGATAAAAACATTTTGTATCTCCTCTCTTATTCATCATCAGTAAACTGTGAAAGTGCTTTAAGACTGCCGCTGTTAAGGTCACGAATATCCTTAATTCCGTACTTCATCATTGCAAGTCTTGTAAGGCCAAGACCAAATGCAAAGCCTGTGTACTTTTCGGGATCAATTCCGCCCTCACGCAGAACATTCGGATGAATCATACCGCAGGGGCAGAGTTCAAGCCAACCGCTGTGCTTACATGACGGACAACCTTCACCGCCGCAGATAAGACAGCTGATGTCGAGTTCAAAACCCGGTTCAACGAATGGGAAAAAGCCGGGGCGAAGTCTTACCTTGATATCCTTTTTGAATACCTCGGAAAGCATTGTTTTCATAAAGTAGATAAGGTTTGAAATTGAAATATCCTTGTCAACCATAACGCCTTCCATCTGGAAGAATGTGTTTTCGTGACAAGCGTCTGTTGCCTCGTTTCTGAAGCATCTGCCGGGGAAGATAGCTTTGATAGGTGTGCCGTTTTCAATAAGTCCCTTGCTGTACTTCTTGAGAATTGCGTTCTGTGCGGCTGATGTGTGTGACTTTAAAAGCTGACCGTTGTCAAGGTAGTAAGTGTCCTGCATATCTCTTGCGGGGTGGTGCTTTGGAATATTGAGAGCCTCAAAACATTCATAATCGGTTACGATTTCGGAATAGTCCTCAATGTTAAATCCCATTGATGAGAAAACCTTTTCGCACTCTCTCTGAACAAGGGTGATTGGGTGATAAGAACCCCTTGCAAGTGCAACAGGTGATGTAATGTCAAACTGTGGCATTAAAGCGATTTCACGCTGAATTTCCTTTTCTTTAAGTTCCGCAAGTCTTTCTTCAATAAGCTGTGCGGCCTGTGCCTTGAGCTTGTTTACCTCGGCACCGAAAGTTTTTCTTTCCTCGTTCGGAAGATCTTTCATACCCTTTAAAAGAGCTGTGATACTGCCCTTTTTGCCAAGATAAGAAACTCTGATTTTGTCAAGGTCGGTCAAATCTTTTGTTTCGCCGAGTCTTGACTTGATTTCGTCTTTTAAACTTAATAATTTCTCGTTCATAAATTACCTCCGTAAAAATAATAAAGCCCTGCGTAAAATTAATTACGCAGGGACGAAATAATCCGTGGTACCACCCTGATTTTTGCATCAAAGCAAACACTCCCGAAAGCTGACACTTTCACAACCTGTAACGGAGTTAGCCGTTGAGACCTACTGAAAATTTCAATCTCACCACTCGGAAGGGAACTTCACACCTGCAACACCGTTGTATGCTTTCAGCCTCGGCACACATTCTCTTTGACGGTATCACGCAAACGCTACTTTCTTCGTCATCGTGTTATCTTTTCTTATGATAACACCAAAATGCTCATTTTGCAAGGGTTTCAGACTATCTTTTGCATAAAAAACAGGTGACAAATTGCGTCACCTGCTCTTGTGTGTATTTTATTTGCTTTCTTTGGCTGAAATAAGGTGGGATGAACCGTTTACATCAACATCGTATTTTACGGTTTTGCCGTCATCGCCCTTGAATTCAAGCTGAGTTTCACCGTTGTGTGACGCCGAAAGCGTTACCATATATCCTTCTGAAATCTGAACATCAACAAGGTTTTCGTCTGTCTGACAACTCCAGCTTGTTTTGTTGTCAAGTTCAAAATAATATGTGGTTTTTGACGGACTGATGAATGTGAAAAATATTGCAGCAATAAGTGCAACAGCCGTAATTCCAAATGAAATAAGTCTTGTGTTAAGTTTCGGCAAAAGAATTAAAATGAGCATTATTGCCGCAGCAAAACAGAAAATTACAGTTATAATGTGGTGCGGAAAGTCGTAAATTGACTTGTTGAGGTAATCAATGCCGAGAAATACAAGCATTCCTGTTGCAACGGAAAGTATTATTGAGCTGAGAATATTTTTTCTTGTAACCCAAAAAGCGATGAATGAACCGGGGATAGTCAGAAGTGTAAAGTAGAACCAGTATGTATAATATGTAAATACACTCCAACCGAGGAACGGTACTTCAACAAGATAAACAAGCGGTTGGCTTATCAGGAAGAACACAAAGCATTTTAAAACAGCGTCCCACCATTTGTTACAGTTTACGATAATAAAGATTGCAAAAACAATCCAACACTCAAAGCTTACGGCAATGTCGGTGAAAGAAGTGTTTGAAAGAAACGGAACTTGATTTATAAGTCCTGTATATACACCTGCAATTACAGAAAAGATAATGACCTTGAGCCATGTCATATTGATATTACCAAAAAGATTTCGTAGTTTTGTCATAATAACCTCCTGAATTTTACGATTCTTTTTTCAACAACAGGCTACATTATACCTTTTTATTTTTGCCATTTCAAGGCTGTAAAGTTACATATAATGGGGAATTTTAGTGCCTTAATTTGTAGCAAAAGTAAAACTTTTTAAAAATTTTAAAATGTCACGGTTTTTGTCAGTATTTTGTCCGTATCACCCTGATATACTGTGCGTAGATAAAAAACATTTCCGATAAAGGAGTGCTGATTATGAAAACTACAAACAGAAATATCAAAACAAAAATCATAGCAGGAATTCTTTCGGCAGTATGCCTTACATCAACTGCAACAATGTCAATCTGTAGTGTTTCAGCCGCAGAGGGCAACAACTCTGCATCTTCTTTTCTTAATATAAATGAATCAACAGCCGCAAAAGAGATTATTGACGAAACACTTTCTGACATCGGATATGCACTTAATGATGTAATCCCCGGATTTTTCCTTGTGAGAGGTACTGCAATCTTTGCCGCAAAGGCACTTCTCGGAATGGAAAGCGATGACACTCCCGATGCAACAGAACAAAAGCTTGATGAAATTTCTTCAAAGCTTGACGATATAAAGTACGAGCTTGACCAAAAGTTTTCAAAGGTGCTTGCAGGCATCTACAAGCTTGACAATCTTAAAAGTGCCGAAACAGCAGTAAATTGCCTCAGCACACTCAACAGTCAGGTTACCGTAAGAGTAAAAAGTGAGATTGATTTTCTCAAAGCAAAAGCTGCAAAGGGACAGAAAGTTACCGAAAAGAATATTGAAAAGGTAACAAAGCGTATTGCAGACATCAATTCTGATTCAATCAGTTCCGCATCATACAACTACGCAATCAAAAATCTCTTTTCATATATAAACGGTGAAAATATAGAGGCTTGTATGTCAGGCAGTGAGAGCGTATTTGAAGGCTATCTAAAATATTTGAAGATGAACTCAACTCACGGAAAAATTATGGAAGATGCCATAAAATTTGCAACACTCATTATGCAACACTATTCGGTTGCAAGCTATTACAACATTCTTTCATACACATCAAAACTTGAGCTTGCAGAGCGTAAGGGCGATATCTCAGCAGAAATTGAGGCAAAGGAAAACATAACTCAGGCAAAGAAAGATTTTGACGAAGTAGTTAAAAAGTTCAAAGATTTCAAGAACAAAACAGAGGGTATGTACATTGCCGTTGTTGAGTATTCAGACGGTAAAACCGACAATTACTACAACATTCCCGCCGCATTTGACGAGGCAAACCGTACAGGCAAGGACTTTACAATCAAGCTTTATAAGGATTGGAAAATGGAGAAGGTTTCAGAGGACGAAAAAGAATCATCTGCTATCCCTGACCTTGAATCCTTATCATTTGCAAATAAAAATGTCACAATTGATCTCAACGGTCACACAATCGAATGTGCAAAATCCGACAACAATGCAATCGCAATTTCAGACGGCAATCTTACAATCAAGAACGGCACAATCAAGGGCGGTAACTGCGGTATATTCGCATTGAATTCAGATGTTAATTTGGTTAACGGCAAAAGTGACGGTGCAAACAAGGGCATCCGTGAAAAGGGTTCAAACATAACTCTTGATTCATCTGTTGTTACAAACTGTTCTTCAACAGGAATTTCTCTTTCTTACAATTCAACTTTGCACAACTTCAAAGCTACAAACAGCGAGTTTTCAAACAACGAATTCTATGCAATTTCGCTTGCCGGTTCACATAACATGAATCTCACCAACTGCATTTTTGACAATAACAAAGGTCGTGCAGGCGGAGCGGTTCATATTTCAACAGAAGAACTCAAAAACGAAATTCAGTTTGATAACTGCACATTCAACAACAATAACGCAAGTGAAAACGGCGGTGCTGTTGAAGTTGGCTACTATACCTCAGGTATGAGCGGAAATCATAAAGTAAGCTTTGTAAACTGCACATTTTCAAATAATAAGTCAGACGCAAACGGCGGTGCTGTTCACGGACAGTATGTAAAAATCAACAACTGCACATTTAATAAAAACTCTGCAAGCGGTCACGGCGGTGCTTTATTCCTCTTGACAAACGAGAAAATAAGTGACTGCAAGTTCAGCGGTAACACATCAGGCGGCAACGGTGGCGCTGTTTACTCGGTAGATGACAATAACTTTATTTACTGCTCATTTGACAATAATCGTGCAAACGGCAAAGGCGGCGCAATCTATATGCCCGGCCAGGTTTACGGCTCAGATATCAGGAACAATAAATT
>CACXYD010000064.1 GCA_902771755.1 uncultured Ruminococcus sp.
TAGCGATACAGGGCGGTTATTTCTTTATGGTGAACACAATAAAAATGTGAGAATTTATTACAACTATGCAACCTACTCAATCGTCCCTCTCTAATAAGAGAATCGAAAAAATCAACGCAGTTTTTCTTACCATATAATATTATGCTATTATTTCAATTGATTTCTGACCGCCTGTTATGTCGGAATAATTATTCTTTGCACTTTTAACGAATGCGAAGATTGTTTTGAGCAGCATATTTCTTGTTTTGCTGTCAAGTCCTGCAAAGGATTTTAGAATTGTACCCGTGTTCTTAAACGGATTTTTCATCATCTCGTTAAAGGTTGTGGTTTCGGTCAGCGACAAAAGCGCAAAGACCTCTTTTGTGAACTCTCGTCTTTGGGCAATTGTGAGCGATTCAACAAATTCTTTCAGCGTGTGGTCAAAGAACACGCTGAAATTTGTAGTGCTTTTTAGTCTGATAAGGCTGTTCTGCTCAATCTCCCATGAATAGATATCGTGCTGAAGAAAACCCTTTTGATTGCTCTTTACAATGGTGTAGCTCTCCTCATGTTCAAACATCATACCGAAAATGCTTGACTGCGGAACGAAGGTGTAGATTTTATCGTAAATGTCGTAAAAACCGCTGTCTTTGATTTTGTCAAGAGAAAATCCGGGGCCGTCAAAATTGTAAACATAATCAATGTGTTTTCTCGAATTTTCATCGCTGAATGCACCGGCATAAACGGCAAGGTTTCCGCCCTTTGAATGACCGCCGAGAATAAATTTTCCGTCAAGCAGACGGACTGCCTTTTCAAAATAATCACGAGCCTTTTTTTGTGACGGCAAGGGAAATGTGAAGAACATATTGAAGTCCTCCTGCCAGCCGACAAGCGAATTGTCCGTGCCTCTGTATGAAATAAAATAATTCTTTTTAAGAAATTCAAAAGTGATTGCAGAAAACTGCATACTCACATCGGACTCAACCTCGTTGACATATCCCGAAACAAGAATTTTGCCGAACCGCTTGCTCTCTGCCGCCGCTTTCAGAAGGTCGGCATCGCCTTTCCACAAGAGATTTTTCTCGTAATCATCGGTTGCGAACACTCGCATTGCCGCCTGTTCAAGGGTAATTTCATCAAACAGACAGGATGATACCGCACCGTCAAACGGAAGATATGAAAGCCGTGAAAGTACAAGTGCGTCAAGTTCGTTAAAGCCGTCCTGTTCAAAAGTCAAATCGCCTCGCCAGCTTATGTAATCAAATATGTCAGCCATAAAAATGCCTCCAATCTGTTTCTCTCCATAACTATTGTATCACTTTGTACTAATCATTTCAATACAATTTTGAAAATTATAAAAGAAAAGGACAAACAATTTTGTTCATCCTTTATCATAGTATGAAGTTATCTGAATTTTGCGATTTCTTCAAGAAATTCTTTTCCGAATTTTTCAAGTTTTGTTCTGCCAACACCCGAAACTTCAAGCATTTCATCAGGGGTTTCGGGGCATTTTTTGCACATATCAATCAGCGTTGCATCGGTAAAAATAACATAAGCGGGAACGCTCTTTTTGGACGCAATGCTTTTTCGCAAAGCCTTGAGTGCATCGAGCATTTCGGAATTGACAGGCACTTCGGGACGGTGCGTTTTGACAACTTTTTCGGAATTTTCAACCTTCTTCATCACAAGCCTCTCCCGTCCGAAAAGCACATCTCGGCTCTTTGGTAAAAGTTTTAGAACCTCGGTTTCATTATCGGCTGAAATATACTCTTTTTCGGCAAGAAAGTCAATTGTGCCTAAAATATGCCTTGCTGTGACATCTTTCATTATTCCGTAGGTTGACTGATTGTTAAGCTCAGCTTTGAGGATTTTCTCGCTCTTACTACCCTTTAGCACATCACAAATCACGGTTTTGCCGTACCTCTGCCCTGTTCTTGCAATACATGACATAATCTTTTGAGCATCAATTGTGACATCAACAAGCTTGTGAACAGAAAGGCAATTGGAACATTTTCCGCAGTAAGCCTTTTTATCGCCGCCGAAATATCGCAGAATAAATCCACGCAGACAATCATTTGTTGTGCTGTAAAAGGTCATATATTTCAAGCGTTCAAAATCACGCTCACGGATTTGCTCGTTTTCTTCAATAGTGAGTTCCTCGTTGCCCTCGGAATTTTCAATCATAAAGCGATTGAGCCGAACATCTTTAGGGCTGTAGAGCAGAATACAATCGGCCTCACCGCCGTCACGACCTGCTCGTCCCGCCTCTTGATAGTAACTTTCGATATTTTTTGGCATATTGTAATGGATTACATATGTAACATTCGACTTGTCGATTCCCATGCCGAAAGCATTGGTTGCAACCATAATATTTTTACGGTCAAAAACGAAATCTTCCTGATTCTTTCTGCGTTCGTATTCATCAAGTCCTGCGTGGTATCTTGTTGCGGAAAAGCCGTTGTCGCAGAGCAATTCGCAGACGGATTCAACATTTTTTCGGGTTGCACAATAGACAATTCCCGACCTGTCGCCACGCTCACGAATTAGGTCAATAAGTTTTTCGTCCTTTGACGAGGATTTTACAACACCGAAGAATAAATTCGGACGGTCAAATCCTGTTGTAATTTCAAACGGATTTTCAAGCCTGAGAATTTTCTTTATATCTTTTTTAACATCATTTGTAGCCGTTGCCGTGAACGCTCCGAGAATCGGACGATTTGCAAGGCTTTCAATAAACGAAACAATTTTTAGATAACTCGGTCTGAAATCCTGTCCCCACTGTGAAACGCAATGTGCCTCGTCAACTGCTACCATTGAAATCTTAATCTTTTTGCAGGTGTCGAGAAATCCGTCTGTCAACAGCCTTTCGGGCGCAACATAGATGATTTTATATTTTCCGTTCTCAACATTTGAAAGCACTCTCAGATATTGCGGATATGAAAGCGAGCTGTTTATGTATGCCGCCGGAACTCCCGACTGAACAAGCGAGCCGACCTGATCTTTCATAAGCGAAATGAGAGGTGACACAACAATTGTCACCCCGTCAAGAAGTAATACGGGAATTTGATAGCACATTGACTTGCCTGCTCCTGTAGGCATAATGCAAAGTGCATCTCTGCCGTCAAGCAAAGCGTCAACTATCTGTTCCTGTCCGTCTCTGAAAGAATCGTGTCCGAAGTAATCCTTCAACACGCTTAATTTATCACTCATCTTTTTGCCCTTATCTATCATTCTTTATTAGAATTATAACTATTATATTCTCGTTCAATCCAAGTCATAAGCAGATTTACAATTTTCTGCTGTTCAACTTCATTAAGCTGTTTGTCCTTTGCAACTCTGTACCACTTGTTAAGACATCCTCTGCAGCAACAGGCACAAGCGTGTTGTGCGATAAAAACAGGGTGTCCCCTCATAGGAGTTTGCTTTCCGTCATTCGGAATATATTTTGGTGCAAGCCGTGTTCTGACAAAGTCTTCTGCGTGTGAGCGGATTTTGTCCATTCCCTTTTCATTAATATAGTCAATGTCCTTTTGCTTTAAATGAAACCGACTGCGAAAATCAGATTTTTTCAGCTTATCAAGTGCCTCATCTATTGTTTGCATAGTTTATGCCTTCTTTTATTGTCGTATCTTAATTATAAACAATTACTGCCGTAATAGCAAGAAAAAATGCACTCATCTCTAAATCTTGATGAGTGCATTTCTGTGGAGGATTTTATGAAAATGATTTTATTTTGCAATTGTTTTGACAAAGAAAATGAAATAAACAAGGTGAAACAGCCACACAAGGGCAAGTATTATACATGGAATTACAATGCCCTTTAGCATCATTAAGATAAAACCGAACAGCATAATTATCGTTACCGATGTGAGTATGGTTGCCTTTGTTTTTACTGTCATGCCCTTTTTCTTTACAAACGAATCAAGGTGTTTTTTATACATTTTCGTGTTTACAAACCAGTTATGTAATTTTTCGGAAGAATTTGCAAAGCAGAATACTGTCAGCAAAAAGAACGGTACAGTCGGAAGAATCGGGAGAACTACTCCGACGCAACCGATTCCGAGTGACACACAACCGATTACTATAAAAATTATTCTTTTGAGTTTCAAATTCGCTCTCCTTTTGTTATTTTTTATCGTCTGAATATTTGGTGAGTTTTCGTAAAGCGTTAAAGCTTTCGGGACTTACGGCATGTTCCATTTTGCAGGCATCGGATGCGGCGGTTGTTTTATCAACACCGAGATTTTCGAGCATTTTTCAAAACACACAATGACGCTCATATACACTTTTTGCAATCTTTTTACCTGACCTTGTGAGAGAAATCACCCTGTTTTCGTCACGGGTTATGTAGCCGTCTTTTTCAAGCGATTTCAATGAAACCGAAACTGTCGGTTTTGACACACCGAGTTCTTCGGCTAACCTTGTTGCGTGAACTTCTCCCTTTGATGAAAGAATATAAATTGTCTTGAGATAATCCTCGGTTACTCGTTTCAGTTTCATTCCCACCTTTCTTTTTACACGGGTATTACAAACGGCTTGCCGTCAATCTCGCCTGTTTCAAGTGTGACACCGTAAACATCTTCGATAAGTTTAGATGTTATAATCTCTTTCGGCTCACCCTGTGAAAGCACTTTTCCGTTCTGCATTGCAACAATTTCATCGCTGTAATAGAGCGACTGATTGATGTCGTGCAGAACCATAATCACGGTTATGTTAAATTCGCTGTTCAGCCGTTTTACAAGACGGAGAATCTGCAATTGATAGCGTATGTCGAGGTATGTTGTGGGTTCGCCAAGAAAGAGAATTTTCGTATCCTGAGCAAGTGCCATTGCAATCCACACACGCTGTTTTTGACCGCCCGAAAGTTGTGAAACAGGCTTGTTTTTAAACTTTTCCGTGTCAGTTATTTCAAGTGCAAATTTCACCTTTTCCCTATCCTCATCGGGATTGGGCGACAAGCCCATTGTGTGATACGGAGTTCTGCCGAACTCTACAAGCTTTTCAACCGTAATGTCTGACGGAGCTGTGTTGTACTGGTGAACAATTGCCGCCTTACGGGCAAAATCTTTCAGCTTCATCTGCTCAACATTCTGACCTGCAAGAAAAATTATGCCGTCATCGGGTTTGAGATTTTTTGTCATAAGGTTGAAAAGCGTACTTTTGCCGCAACCGTTTGCACCGATGAGGGTTGTGATTTTGCCCTCTTTGATTTTGAGGTTCAAGCCATCAATAACCCTATTGTTTCCGTATGAAAACGAGAGGTCTTTAATTTCAAAAATATTATCAGGCATAGTTTTGTTTTGACCTCCTTAACAGGAAAATAAAGAACGGACCGCCGATTACGGACATTACAACTGCGGCACTGATTTCGTAGGGTGACGCAACTGTTCTGCCGATTGTGTCGGCAAGCAAAAGCGTGAATGCTCCGAGCAAAATTGAATACGGCACAAGAACCTTGTGGTTACTGCCGACAAGCAGTCTTGCAATGTGCGGAACGATGAGTCCGAGAAAGCTGATTGCACCGACTACGGCTGTGCTGATTGACGCAAGAAGTACGGCTATGACGGAAATAACAATTCTGCTCCTTGTGACATTCATGCCCAGACTGGGGGCGGTTTTGTCCTCAAGCGAAAGCAGATTGCATTGATTTGTCACAAAGAACGAGGCGATAAGTCCGATTACAACATAAACGGCAAGCGTTTGAAAATCGTCCCATGTTTTCTGGGTTATGTTTGCGTTTACGATACTTGCAACACCTGTGTATGAACTGCCCGTTGCCGAGTTGAACGCACTCATAAGACCTGTGCAAAGTGCATTTACCGCAACACCGACAAGGATAATCCTCAGCGGTGAAAATCCGCCTTTCCACGAAAGACTGTAAACAAGCAGAAATGCAATCAAACCGCCTATGAACGCAAGCATCGGTGTGAGAAAAAACAGGCTTGGGAAAAATGCCGTTACGATTACGGCAACAAGGCTTGCACCCGAACTTACACCGATAATTCCCGGATCGGCAAGAGGATTTTTCATTACCGCCTGCAACAAAACACCCGACACGGCAGTTGCCGCTCCGCCGAGCATTGCAATGAAAATTCTCGGAAATCGCAGGTCATAAATTGTTGCGACATCGGGATTGTATTCAATAAAAAGTCCGCTGAAAAGCTCTGACGGGGTAACTTTCAGACTGCCCGTATTTACTGCAAAAATGAACAGAACAAACAGTCCGACAGCTGTCAGAACAAAGGACAGGATTTTTTTGCGTGTGCTAATCAATGATAAAACCGCCTTTCACGCACAAACTTATTCATCGCCGTAGAGCAACGGCTGGAGTGCCTCAAGGGCATCGCTGTAGCTGAAATTTGCACTCATGTTAAAAAGTGATGAATCAAGGTCATAGACTTTGCCGTTTTGAACTGCACGGAAGTGTTTCTACACATCGTTGGTTTCAAACTCTTTTGCAAACATTTCTTTTACTTCATCGGGGAGTGCGTGAGCGGCTCTGAGAATAATATCAGGATCTTTTGTCTGCATATCCTCTGTGTTAGCCGTCAAAAATTCCTCTCCGCCACCGTCACCGTAAACATTTGTACCACCTGAAAGTTTTACAAGACTGCCGACATAGCTGTTATCGGTTGCAACGATGTACGAACCCGGAAGTCCCATAAGCACAAGAACTTTCGGACTTTTCTTGTCCTTATTCTTATCCTTATACTTATCCATGAATGTTTTGAACTCGTTAAGCATTTCATCAGCCTCGCCTTTACGGTCGAACTTTTCGCCGAGTCCCTCAATTGAGGCATACATACCGTCAACGCTTTTGAGGTTCAGAAACAGCGACTTGACACCGATTGAGGCATATTTGGGCTGTAAATCCGATTCAAGAGATGACGGAGAAAGTACATAGTCGGGATTGAGTGACTTTATCGTTTCAAGGTCGGGATTCATAGCCATACCGACTTTTTTCACCTTGTCATATTTTTCGGGCAGAGTACCCGAAGTGTTGCACACACCTACGAGGTCAAGATTCAGCCTGCTGCAAATTTGTGCAACGGCGGGAGAAGTTGCCACAAGGCGAACTTCTTTATTTGCCTCTGTTTTGGTGGCAGAGCTTTCGGGGTGCTGATTTACACAACCGACAAGCGAAACAACTGCCATAGCAGAAAGAAACAGAGCTATAATACGCTTTGCTTTCATTCATAAAATCTCCTTATTTTTTCTTTTTTCTGAAGAAACCGAAGTACCAAACGCAGAAACCCGCAACTAATACAACGGCAACACCGCCGAGGACATACCAAACGACATAAGAACCGCTTTGAACTTCGTCAACGGTTGCGGGAGCAGTTACCTCACCGCCCTGTTCGTCAAATTCCTGTAAACCGTTTACTTCCTGAGCAGAGTCTGTTGTAGGCTCTGTGGCTACAGTTGTAGGAACGGCTGTACTCGGTTTTACGGTTGTGGGAGCGGTGGTTTCCTTTGACTTTTTCTTGTCGGATTTTTTACTGCTCTTTTTATCGGAACTTTTTGAAGATGAGCTGTTGTTTGAACTCTCGGCAGGCTCGTAGGACGAGTTATTGTTACTGCCCGAATTATTATTGCTGTAGCTGTTATTTGAAGAATTTGCATTGTTTGAGTTGTTATTTGATTTGTTATTATTCACGGTAATGCTTGTAACAAAATCGCCCGAACCCGATTTGAGGTTGGAAACCGTGATGAAGAAAATAACATCTCTGCCCATTGGGACAACATACATACTGCAACGGATAACGGAATTTTCGCTTGCAACCTTCATTCTGTAGTCAGCAGTATTTGCGGAGTAGTCCTCCTGCATAAGGGATGCCGAAACGGAGCTTCCGTCAACCTTGAATGTCGGGTTCTGAATGTTATCCATAAGTTAAAGTCTTACTGTGACATATGTATTGCCGTTTGAGTCAACCTCAACAAGCGCTCTCGTGTCGGTTGCGGATTCTGTCATTGACTGACCGAGAACCTCGGAATCTTCGCCGCCCGAGTCCTCAATTTTGCCCGTGAGAGGATTTCTGTAGTGTGGAGTGGCTGTGGCTGTGTAAATTCCGTTAGATGCGGCATAGGCAGGTATAGCAGTAATGCCCGCCACAAGAGCGAGCATTACAACCATACTGCACAAAGTCTTAAAAAAGTTTGTACAATATAATTTTTTCATTTTGTTATTCTCCCTGAGATTTACGCTTTTTGTTGTAGTCAATCACGGCAAGAACTGCACAAGCGGCGAGCATTGCAACAAGGCAAATTGTAAGAGGTCTGTTGTCGCCTGTTTTAACAGCATTGTTTACAAGCTGATTGTTACCCGAATTTGTGTTGTTAGCTGTGTCGGAAGTTGATGACTTTGCAACATTTTCAGAATTCTGCTTGTCTGTGATTGTGCTTCCCGATTCGGCAACAGCACCGCATTCAGCCAGTAATTCGAACGGCAGTTCTCCGGCTCTGCAAAGAACTCCACACCATCTACATTCGCGAAATACTCCTTATATGCCGCAGCCGTTTGGCGCTTATCTGCAATGAACTGATCCAGGTTCTCCAACTGCGCACACCCCAAAGCGGCATTGATATTCGGCATCCGGTAGTTATAGCCGATATGGTCGTGACGGAACTCCCAACGGTGCGGCACTTTGGCTTGCGTCGTAAGGTGTTTCGCTAATTTACTCAATTCCTCATCCATGAACAGCAGCATACCTCCACCACCGGTGGTTATCGTCTTATTGCCATTAAAACTCAACGCACCTACCTTACCGAACGTACCCGTATGCTTGCCCTTATACAGACTAC
>CACXYD010000065.1 GCA_902771755.1 uncultured Ruminococcus sp.
TTGAGAACTGATTTTGCTTAAATCAAGAAAGGGTTGTTCGGATTAAAATTCAAAAAATTTTTAAAATATCTTGACAATGCCAACTTGGTTTGCTAAAATATTAATGTTGCAACGGGATGTAGCGCAGTTTGGTAGCGCACACGTCTGGGGGGCGTGGAGTCGCAAGTTCAAGTCTTGTCATCCCGACCAACAAAAGCCTTTTTGTCTTTTGACAGAAAGGCTTTTCTTTTACAATAAATAAGTTTTGCAATGAAAAAGTTTTCAACATTGCATTAAAAATATCATCAAGGAGAAAATATGCTTAATATCGGCTCTCATCTTTCAATATCAAAAGGCTTTTACGCAATCGGCAAGGACGCACTTTCAATCGGGGCAAACACATTTCAGTTTTTCACACGCAACCCCCGTGGCGGTGCGGCAAGAAAAATTGATACCGAAGATGTAAATGCACTTATAAAACTTATGGCAGAAAATAATTTTGCTAAAATTCTCGCCCACGCACCATACACAATGAACCTCTGTTCGGCAAAACCCGAAACCCGTGAATTTGCTCTGAACACCCTTACGGACGATTTGAAACGAATGGAATATCTCCCGAACAATCTCTACAACTTCCACCCCGGAAGTCACACGGGACAGGGTGTTGAAACTGCGGTTGAACAAATCAGCACAGCGTTGAATACGGCAATGTTCGATGATATGACAACCACGGTATTGCTTGAAACAATGGCGGGCAAAGGTACGGAAGTCGGCAGAACCTTTGAAGAACTGCGCATGATTATCGACCGTGTGGAGCAAAACGATAAAATCGGTGTCTGCCTTGACACCTGCCATGTTTTTGACGCAGGTTATGACATTGTGAATAATCTTGACGGAGTTCTTGAAGAATTTGACCGCATAATCGGACTTGACAGGCTCAAAGCCATTCATCTCAATGACAGTATGAACCCGATCGGCAATCACAAGGACAGACATCAGAAAATCGGCAAGGGGCACATCGGGCTTGACGCTTTTGAGAAGATTATTAACAACGAAAATCTGAAAAATCTTCCTTTCTTCCTTGAAACACCGAACGAACTCAGTGGTTATGCAGAGGAAATAAAGTTGCTGAAAAGTCTTTATTTTGAGGATTAATTCGCCTAAATAAATTGATACAAAAATCAATTAAAATCATTAAAATTATTGTTGCTATTGTAAGCGAAAATCTTCTTGGTTTTCGCTTATTTTACTTTAATTGGCAATACAACTAAAAAGATTTTATCTTTATTGTGCAGTTAGCAAATTGATTAAAATTCAAATTTTTGTTATTATTAATCTGTACACGGGCAAATTTTGTTTTTTGCCTACAAACGGAAGAAAATCTTCCGTGTAATTTTATTTAGGAGTGAGAAATTTGAGCAAAAGCAAAAAAATTATCAGCGTTGCTCTCAGTGCGACAATGGTGCTTTCAGGCCTTACAATCGGCGCAATCACCACAAATGCCGCACAGAAGACAGATGAAGTTTCTGCATCAAGCACAGCAGTAGTTTCATCAGGCAGTCAGGCTGCGCAGAAGACAATCGGCGGTTCAGCAATTCTTCATTGTTTTGACTGGTCCTACAACTCAATCAGAGAGAACCTTCAGGCAATCAAGGATGCAGGCTACACAGCCGTTCAGACATCACCTGTAATGCCCGCAAAGGACTACAACGCGTCATGGACAAAGCAGGCAGATCAGTGGTGGAAACTTTATCAGCCACTCGACATTGCAGTCGGTGACGGTAACACATGGCTCGGTACAAAAGCTGAACTCAAGGCTCTTTGTGATGCCGCAGAAGATATGGGCATCAAGGTTGTCTGCGATATCGTAGCTAACCACCTTGCAGATAAAGACGGTTCAGGTAACAATCAGGGTAACATCAACAAGAATGTTGCATCAGATCTCCAGAAATCAGAATATTTCCACCTCAACGGTGAATGGGCTAACGATGATAACAACCGTTACAAGGTAACACAGGGTTCAATCGGTCAGCCTGACCTTAACACAGGTAACTCATACATTCAGCAGAGATACAAGAACCTCCTCGTTGAACTTGTAGGTCTTGGTGTTGACGGTTTCCGTTTTGATGCCGCAAAGCACATTGAACTTCCTTCAGACGGCAGCTACGGCAGTCAGTTCTGGCCGACAGTTCTCAACGGCGCACAGTCAGCCGCATCGGAGGATCTTTTCTTCTACGGTGAAATTCTTAACTACGCAGGTACAGATATCGGTAACTACACAAAGTACATGAGCATTACCGATAACTACTCAAGTGACTGTATCCTTGTTGCCGCTAACAACGGTAATGCAAGCGGTATGGCTAACTCAGCATATGTAAAGGGTGCAGGCGCATCAAAGTCAGTTCTTTGGGCTGAGTCACACGATACATACATGGGTGAGTCAGGTTCTGCCGGTATTAAGAACACAGCTAATATCTCAGACGCATCAGTTGTAAGAGCATATGCTATGGTTGGTTCAAGAGCTAACTCAACATCACTTTTCTTTGCAAGACCTGCTACACATATGGGTGATGCAAGTACAGATACAACATACAAGTCAAAAGCAGTTGCAGAAATCAACAAGTTTAAGAACTACTTTGACGGTCAGTCCGAGTACCTCGGTTCAAGCGGTTCAATCGCTTACAATGTTCGTGGTACATCAGGTGTTGTTCTTGCTAACTCATCAAACAACGGTGCAACAGTAAACTTCAGCATCAAGAACCTTGCTAACGGCACATACAAGGATCAGATTACAGGCTCAGAATTTAATGTATCTAACGGTACAATCTCAGGTACAATCGGTTCAACAGGTGTTGCTGTTATCTATAACGCAGAGCCTGAAGGTCCTTCAGCTTCTGTAACTCCGGGTTCTTCAAGCTTTAAGACAGACACATACACACTTACATTAAACTATGACAACGCAACAAGCGGTCAGTATTCAATTGACGGCGGCACTTACAAGAGCTACACAAACGGTGAGAAAATCGAAATCGGTAAGGGTGTAGCTTACGATACAAAGATTACTGTATCTGTAAAGGCAAGTGACGGCAAAACAACAAGCGAACCTGTTGTTTACACATACACAAAGCTTGATCCTACAAAGATTGAAACAGTATATTACGACAACTCCTCAACAAACTGGTCAACAGTTTACGCTTATATGTGGAGCGATGCAAACCCGAAGATGATGACATGGCCGGGTGTTCAGATGACAAAGGTAAGCGGTAATGTTTACTCAGCTGAAATCCCTGACGGCGCTACAAATGTTATTTTCAACAACAATGCGGCTCAGACAGACGACCTCACACTTCAGGGCTCAGGCATGATTTACAGAAACGGCAGTTGGTCTGCTTATGATGTTCCAACAACAACAGTTCCTTCAACTACTGCTCCTGCTACAACATCACCTGCCACAACAGCTCCTGTAACACAGCCTACAACAGCAGGCGAGAGAGTTCTCATCGGTGACACAAACCTTGACGATTCTATCACAGTATCAGACGCAACACTCGTTCAGATGCATGTTGTAAAGATGACAACACTTACAGACAAGGCGCTTACTGCTGCCGATGTTGACAAGGACAACACAATCTCAATCAAAGACGCAACAATGATTCAGCGTTACATTGTTAAGCTTGATGATTACGGTTACTGCGGTACATATGTTGGCGGTGAAGAACCTACAACAGCTCCTGCAACAGAGCCTACAACAACTCCTGCATCAGAAACATATGTATATGCAAAGGGCTACACAACAGCTTACTTCTGGAATGACGACACACCTTCAATGGGCGGCGCATGGCCGGGAATCGCAATGGAAAGCGTTGGCAACGGTGTTTACCGTGTTGCAATTCCTGAGGGTGCAACAAATGTAATCTTCAGCAACAACGGCGGTAACAAGACAGCTGACCTCACAATTCAGGAGGGCAAGATGTTCGCTGACGGTTCATGGACAGAGTTCAGCACAAGCCCAGAAGAACCCACAACAACTCCTGTAGGTACAGTTTATGTATATGCAAAGGGTTACACACACGCTTATATGTGGTCACAGGGCAACCCTGACCTCGTAGGTGTATGGCCGGGTTCAGCAATGGAGAGCGTTGGCAACGGTGTTTATCGTATTGCAGTTCCAAGCGGTGCAACAAGCATCATCTTCAGCAACGGCGGTAACAACCAGACAGGCAACCTCACAATTCAGTCAGGCAAGCTTTATGAAAACGGCTCATGGTCTGACTACAACGCTTAATTGTACTATAAATTCAAACTGAATTTTAAATTTTTAAAGTCCTCTCGATTTTTCGAGGGGACTTTTTTCGTACAATAACATGCTAATTTGAATACGCAGACAAAGATATCATAATTCTCCGCAAATCGGGAACAATAATAAAAATGATTTACGGAGTGATATTGTGATTCAAAACATACAGAAAAACGAATTTGAAAGTTTAATTAAATCATCAAAGCCCGTGCTTGCCGATTTTTATGCCGAATGGTGTTCACCGTGCAGAATGCTTTCGCCTGTAATTGAAGAAATCGGTGATGAATACACGGCATATTTTGAAACCGTCAAGGTCAATGTTGACGAAAATCCCGAATTGACCGAATGCTACGGTGTGTCGGGAATTCCCGCACTTCTGCTTTTTAAGGACGGCAACGAAATTCTGCGTATGTCGGGTGTTCAGACCAAAGAACGAATAATTTCCGCAATTTCCGAAAAGACGGGTGAGAGCCTTGTATGACCTTGTAATTGTCGGCGGAGGTGCGGCAGGACTTACGGCGGCACTCTATGCCTCACGGAGCAGACTTGATTACATTGTGCTTGATCTGTCATCACCCGAAGGCAGTTCAATTGCTCTAACCGATGCTGTTGAAAACTACACGGGTTTCAGCGATATTGCAGGATTTGACCTTATTCAGCACTTTTATTCACACGCAAAGTCGTTTGGTGCAAATTTTGTCAGACAATCCCTTGTCGCCATAAGAAAAAATTATGACGGCTTTATCCTTGAATGTTCTGACGGTGAGGTCAAGGCGAAATCCGTTATTCTCTGCATGGGTGCAACTCACAAAAAGCTTGGAATTGAAGGTGAAAATGAGTTTGAAGGCAGGGGAGTAAGCTATTGTGCCGTGTGTGACGGCTATTTTTTCAAAGACAAAACCGTGGCTGTAATCGGCGGAGGAAACACGGCTGTTACCGAGGCAACCTTCCTTTCGCACATCTGCAAACGGGTTTTCCTTATTTACAGGGGCGATGCATTGAAAGCCGACAGAGTGCTTGTGCAAAAGCTTGAAAAATCGGGCAATGTCAAAATTATTTACAACACCAATGTTACGAAAATTGACGGTGAAGAAAAGGTTAAATCCATTACGCTTGACAATGAAAAAATTCTGAAAACTGACGGAGTTTTTGTTGCGGTAGGTCTTGAACCGAGAACCGAATGTGTCAAAGGCTTTGTAAAAACAGACGATAACGGTTATGTGATTGCCGATGAAACCTGTAAGACATCCGTGTCGGGAATTTTCGTTGCAGGTGATATCCGCACCAAAAATCTGCGACAGATTATAACCGCCTGTTGTGACGGTGCAAATTCTGTTTACGGAATAAACAAATTTTTGAAATTGTAAGGTTTTCTTTTTCTGATTTTTATGGTATACTATACCTAATATTGTTAATTTTTTTGGATGAATAAAATGAAACTGTTACAAAATAAAAAAACGGCATATTTAGTGGCGATTTTCTGCACACTTTTGTGGGGAACGGCTTTTCCGTTCATAAAGGTCGGCTACTCTGCTTTTGAGATTGAGGAGTCGGACATCGGCTCAAAGCTGATTTTCGCAGGAATGCGGTTTATGTTAGCGGGATTTATGGTGTTTCTCTTTTTGTGGATATCAAAAAGAAAACTGCCGACACTTTCAAAAAAAGATATACTGCCTGTTTGTTCACTCGGAGTGGTGCAAACAGGATTGCAGTATATTTTTACATACATCGGAATCGGTTTTACAAGCGGAACGAACACCTCGATAATAACTGCTTGTGCATCGTTCTTTACCGTACTTTTTGTGCCGTTGTTTTTCAAAAACGACAAGCTCACGCTGATGAAAATTATCGGTTGTATTCTCGGATTCGGCGGAATTATCGCAATCAATTTCGGCGGTAAGGTCAGCACGGACACTTGGTTCGGCGATATGATGATTCTCTTTTCAACAATTTCTGCGGCGGCGGGCAACATTGTGGCGAAAAAAGTCACAACAGGACGAGATCCGTTCCCTGTAACCGCTTTTCAGCTTTTGACGGGCGGTTTTATACTGCTTGTTTCCGGCATATGCTGTGGTGGTAGCGTGGGTTCAATAAATGTTGAAAGCGTTTCCGTGTTGCTCTGGCTTGCGTTTGTATCTGCGGCGGCATTTTCGCTGTGGACGGGACTTCTTAAATTTCACGATGCAAGCAGAATTTCCGTGTTCAATCTGCTTGTTCCCGTATTTGGAACAGTTTTATCGGGACTTATGCTCGGCGAAAATGTTTTCAGGATCGAAACACTCATCTCGCTTATTCTGATTTCACTCGGAATTGCGTTTGTAAATATGAATCTAAAAAAATCGGGAGGTAAAATATGAATCCTGATATAAAAGGTATTATTTCCGATATGGACGGTGTCATTCTTGACACGGAAAAGCTGTATGTCCGTTTTTGGTGTGAGGCGGCTAATTTTTACGGCTATCCCATGGAAACACACCATGCACTCAGCATACGCTCAATGGCTCGCCCTTTTGCAATTGCAAAATTAAAGGGATTTTTCGGCGAAGATTTTGACTACTACAAGGTTCACGACAAAAGAATTGAGCTTATGGATAAGTTTATTTCGGAAAACGGCATTGAATCAAAGCCCGGTGCGGCTGAGTTCCTCGGTTACTTAAAGCAGAACGGCTACAAGGTTGCCCTTGCAACCGCAACTGCTCCCGAGAGAACGAAAAAATATCTCTCCGCTCTCGGACTTTACGATTACTTTGACGAGATAGTTTGTGCGTCAATGGTTGCAAAGGGAAAGCCCGAACCCGACATTTATCTTTATGCCGCAGAAAAACTCGGACTTGCTCCCGAAAACTGCATTGCACTTGAGGACTCGCTCAACGGCATAAAGTCGGCAAGCTCGGCAGGCTGTAAAACGGTTATGGTTCCCGACCTTGACCGTCCGAGTGCAGAGGCAATTCCCCTTCTTTACGGAGTTGCAGACAACCTTATTGATGTAAAACGATTTTTATAACGGACATAAAGCAGGTTTTGCTTTTGTATATTAAACAGGGTAGGTTTATTACTAAAACAAGGAGGCGTACAATATGTGGGATGCGATTTCAGCTGTGATGAATAGTTTCAATGACTTCCTGTGGGGTTGGTTCATGATTATCCTTCTTCTCGGAACTCATATTTTTCTCACAATTCGCACAAAATTTGTACAGAGAAAAACTTTTAAGGCAATCAAACTTTCGGTGACCAAAGATCCCGATTCAGACGGCGACATCAGCCCGTTTCAGGCTCTTGCAACCGCACTTGCCTCAACAATCGGCACAGGCAATATCATAGGCGTAGGTACTGCAATTGCACTCGGCGGCCCCGGTGCGGTTCTCTGGTGCTGGCTCACTGGTGTGTTCGGCATTGCAACAAAGTATTCCGAATCGCTCATCGGCGTAAAGTATCGTGTAAAAACTTCTGACGGCAGAATGCTCGGCGGTGCTATGTATGCCCTTGAAAGAGGATTCAAGTTCAAGACTCTCGGAAAAATCCTCGCCGTTCTTTTTGCACTTTTTGCATTGCTTGCATCCTTCGGCATCGGTTCGGGTGTTCAGGTAAATGCGATTTCAAACATTATGAACAACACCTTTGACCTTGGCACGGTGAACCTTTTCGGTCAGGACACTTCGGTTATTTCAATTGTTGTCGGTGTTCTTGTTGCCGCAGTCACAGCCGTTGTAATCTTTGGCGGTATCAAGTCAATCTCAAGAGTTTGCGAACTCCTTGTTCCGTTTATGGCTGTTTTCTATGTTCTCGGCTGTCTTATCATCCTCGGCATGAACTTTGATGTTCTCGGTAAGACATTTGAAATGATTTTTCAGGACGCATTTTCTCTCAAGTCCGTTGCAGGCGGTTTCCTCGGTTCAAGTATTATGCTTGCCGCTCGTTACGGTATTGCAAGAGGTCTTTTCAGTAACGAATCAGGTATGGGTTCTGCTCCTATCGTTGCATCTGCCGCTCAGACAAGAAACCCTGTTCGTCAGGCTATGATTTCTTCAACAGGTACTTTTTGGGACACAGTTGTTGTCTGCCTTATGACAGGTCTTGTGCTTGTAAGCTCAATCATCAAGAACCCTGCAATTGATGTTTCCGAAGGTGGCGACCTTACATACAAAGCTTTTCAGCAGATTCCAGTAATCGGTACTCCGATTCTTGTTATCGGCATAGCCGCTTTTGCATATTCAACAATCCTCGGTTGGTCATATTACGGCGAACGCTGTGTTGAATACCTTTTCGGCAGAAAGGGCATGATTCCCTACAAGCTGATTTTCGTATTT
>CACXYD010000066.1 GCA_902771755.1 uncultured Ruminococcus sp.
GACAGCGTTTGCTGTCCCTAAATTTTTGCAAAAATTACCTGTCCGTTTGGAGCATAGAAAACCCTTTGAGAGCCGATAATAACATTGACCGATGGTATATTATTAACTGTAAGATAAAGACAACAAACAAGTCTTGCTTATGGAATTAAGTTAGCAAAAACTAACTGAAAGACAATTATCGGATAATCACTGTGGTGTATTTATTCAATTCTATTCAAATCATTCATTCAATTATTTAGAGGAAAAGATGTCAGAAGATTTAATTATCAAACATTGTTCCCCAACACTTGCAGGAATAAAAACGGCTAATCTTTTCAACTGTCCGTACTCATCACGGCTTGAGTGCGAATGTGATGTGAGAAAGCTGAATAAAATGTTCTGCAAAAAGGGAATAAAAGTTCTGCCACTGAAATTCAGTAACGGAAAGGCTTTAATCTATATTTTTCGCCCGTCCCGACTTGCTGTTGATTTGTCCGATGAATATGCGTGTAAGCTGCTTGAGTCGCAGGGGTATCATTCACACGATACCGCACGCTGTATAAGGGAACTTCGCCACCGACTTAAAGACTCAACCGAGTTTCCTCACGAAATTGGACTGTTCCTCGGTTATCCTCCCGAAGATGTCCACGGCTTTATTCTTCATAAAGGAAATTGCTGTAAATGTTCAGGTTGTTGGAAGGTTTACGGTAATGAAGAAAAAGCAACCAAAGAGTTCGCCAAATTTAAAAAATGTTCTGACATCTATTACTCTAAGTGGTTACAAGGCACACCCATTCAAAAACTGACGGTTGCGTGTAACTGACTTAAAGTGTAATCAAGTACAAAAACTGAAAGGTGAGTATATAATATGAGTAAAGTAGCAGTAGTATTCTGGAGCGGTACAGGCAACACAGAGCAAATGGCAGAAGCCGTTGCCGAAGGTGCAAAGTCCGCAGGCGCAGAAGTTACTCTTGCAAATGTAAACGATTTTGATTCTTCATCGGTTGCCGATTTTGACGGCATCGCATTCGGTTGCCCCGCAATGGGTGCAGAGGTTCTTGAGGACAGCGAGTTTGAGCCTGTTTTCAACGAATGTGAAAGTGCTTTAAACGGCAAAAACATTGCCCTTTTCGGTTCATACGGCTGGGGTGACGGCGAATGGATGAGAAACTGGGAAGATACCTGTAAAGGTGACGGCGCAAACCTTGTTTGCGAAAGCGTTATCTGCAACGATGCTCCCGACGACGATGCTCTTGAGGCTTGCAAAAAGCTCGGCGCATCACTTGCTTAACTTAGGCTGTAAGTATTCAATTAGTTAATACCAATTTCATAATTTCATAGAAACGCCTGTTTACACTCGTAAGCAGGTGTTTTTATATGCAAAAGAAAAGGGAGCTGCAAAAAGCAACTCCCTGAAAAATGGTATTTGGCAGGCGTGGCGTTCTCCTGCATCTCTCGAGATTTCTCTCTGTCAGTACCGTCGGCGTGTGGATGCCACGAAATTGTCCACCTCAAATACCTATCTTATCCTATGTTGATTATAGCATATTTATTCTTTTTTGTAAAGTATAGTCTTAGTTCTTAAATATCTGTTATAACGCTTATTTTCAACCCTCAAAAAAGTAATGACAGAATTTTTGTATTTTTTAGGATCGTCAGAAGTAGCTAATCTTAAAATCAGTTCGTACTTTTTATCATTTTCTGTAATGGACTTTAGTATGAAAGCGGTGTTCGGTTTGTTAGCTTCTACTATGTAATCAGGATCAGCAATAACTTCTGCCATATATTTATAATATCTTTCATAATCATTGGGATGTCGTTCCATGATGAGTTTTATGCGTTCGTCAGTTATTATTACTTCATCTGTTACTATATCTTCAGTGATACATTTGTATATGTCTTTATTTAAAATTCCTATATGATTCAACTTTTTCACCACTCTTATACTTCTTCTTTAATTATATCATTTTTATTTTGTCTTTCAATAGCGTTTTATATTCTGTTTGCGAATTATGAATAAGACTTTAAAAAATCCTGCAAAAATTCCCTTTGTTTATTCTAAAAAAACTTGATTTTAAAGCTTTGTTGTATTAAAATAGGCAATGGATACATATAGAAAAGGAAGTAATTGGTATGCTTACATTAGACAAAATCTATCACGCATCATATGTTCTGAAGGATGTCATCAGACAGACTAATATCGTTCAGGCAAGGGGTATTTGTGATGATTGTGATGTTTATCTCAAACCCGAAAATCTTCAGATTACAGGTTCATTCAAGGTAAGAGGTTCAGGTTACAAGATTTCTCAGCTTACCGAAGAAGAAAAGGCAAGAGGTGTTATTGCTTGCTCTGCAGGTAACCACGCTCAGGGTGTTGCACTTGCCGCTACAAAGTACGGCATTAAGTCACTCATCTGTCTGCCTGACGGTGCGCCTATTTCAAAGGTTGAGGCTACTAAGAACTACGGAGCCGAGGTTTGTATGGTTCCGGGTGTTTATGACGACGCTTATAACGAGGCATTAAGACTTCGTGATGAAAAGAACTATACATTCATTCACCCGTTTGACGATGAAAATGTAATTGCAGGTCAGGGTACAATCGGTATTGAAATTATGAACGAAATGCCCGATGTTGACGCTGTTGTATGTGCAATCGGCGGTGGCGGACTTATTTCGGGTGTTGCTTGCGCAATCAAGAGTCTTAACCCTAACATCAAGGTTTACGGTGTTCAGGCTGAGGGCGCTCCTTCAATGGTTGAGTCAATCAAGAACGGCGAGCCTGTTCATCTTGACAGCGTTTCTACAATTGCCGACGGTATTCAGGTTAAAGAACCCGGTGAGCATACATTTGAATATGTAAAGAAGTATGTTGACGACATCGTAACAGTAAGCGATGACGAAATTTCATCTGCAATTCTCAAACTTATTGAGTCGCAGAAGATGATTGCAGAGGGTGCAGGTGCAGCTCCTTTGGCAGCTGTAATGTTCAACAAACTCCCTGTTAAGGGCAAAAAGGTTGTTTGCGTTGTATCAGGCGGTAACATTGATGTTACAATCCTTTCAAGAGTTATCAAGCGTGGACTTCTTATGACAGGCAGACAGCAGACTGTTTGCGTTGAACTTCAGGATAAGCCAGGTCAGCTCCTTGCTGTTTCAAACATCATTGCCGAAAAGGGTGCGAATGTAATTTCTATTCACCACGAAAGAGGCGGAGAGGGTACAGATGTAAACGGCTGTTACCTTCGTGTTGTTCTTGAAACAAGAGATTTTGACCAGATTAAAGAAATTCACGATGCACTTGTTGACGCAGGCTTTAAGCTTGTTTAATTTGTAATTCATTATTTTTTAATATATTGACAGGAGGTCATTATCATGGAAAAGGTTTATACTAAAAATGCTCCCGATGCTATCGGTCCGTATTCACAGGCTGTAAAGGTAAACGGTCTTGTTTTCACATCAGGTCAGATTGCAATCAACCCTGCAACAGGCAATGTTGAGGCAACAACAATTGAGGCTCAGACAGAACAGGTTTGCACAAACCTTAAAAATGTTCTTGAGGCATCAGGCAGTTCACTCGAAAAGGCTGTTAAGACAGTTTGTTTCCTCAAAAATATGGAAGATTTCGGTGCTTTCAACGAAGTTTACGGCAAGTATTTCACATCAAAGCCGGCAAGAAGTTGTGTTGCAGTAAAACAGCTCCCAAAGGATGTTCTTGTTGAAGTTGAGGTTATTGCAGAAGCTTAATTCTGATTGAGAATTAAAATAATATCCGCATAAAAATTAAAATCCCGATTAACCGTAAAAAGTTAATCGGGATTTTTGTGTTAATTATGAATACCGCCATTCAGTAGGGGCGTTCATCGGACGCCCGCCAAGTAAAGACACAATATTTATGTTAAAGCAAAATATATAAATGTCGCAATGTAATTGTCATACCGTAGCGGCGATCAGTGATCGCCAATCGAAACGATTGTAAAATCGGTTCGACAATGCACAATATTTTATTTGTGCTAAAATTTCGTTTGTAGAATAATTTGTGCGATTACTTGTTCATTTCGTCTTTACACACGAAATGATTGGCGAACACGGTTCGCCGCTACAAAATATACATCACTTTAACTATAACAAAAAGTTATTAAAAAACAGATACTTTCATCAATGCGGGCGGATAATATCCGCCCCTACGCCTAATTTGTACAGACAGTTACAATGTTGCGTATGAATATGAATTGCTTTTAAAATAAAACAATCGGGAACAAGAATTTGCGTTTATACACAAACCTTATTCCCGACCTATTCCGCCCAACGGGCGATTTCATCTGCAACGGCAGATTTCATCCGACAAAGGCGGATTTATTCTGTCAAGGACAGATTTAATTTCTTAGCCGATAGCCTTTAAAAGCTCGTCAACTTTATTTGTCTTTTCCCATTCAACACCGAGTTCTTCTCTGCCCATATGACCGTAAGCGGCAAGGGGGAGATACTTTGTTTCTGTGAGTTTAAGCTGTCTGATGATAGACTGCGGACGGCAGTCAAATACCTTTTCAACAGCCTTTGCAAGTTCTTCGTTTGAATACTTTGATGTGCCGAATGTGTCAACCATAATTGAAACAGGCTTTGCAACACCGATTGCATACGCAAGCTGAATTTCGCACTTCTTGGCAAGCTTAGCGGCAACAATGTTCTTTGCAATATATCTTGAATAGTAAGCGGCACTGCGGTCAACCTTTGTCGGATCTTTACCGCTGAATGCACCGCCGCCGTGACGAGAAAATCCGCCGTAGGTGTCAACAATAATCTTTCTGCCTGTAAGACCTGAGTCGCCAACAGGACCGCCGATTACAAATCTGCCTGTCGGATTTACGAAAATCTTTGTGTTCTCGTTCATAAGTTCAGCCGGAATAATCGGTTTGATAACATACTCGATGAGGTCTTTTCTAATCTGCTCAAGTGTAACATCTTCATCATGCTGTGTTGAAATTACAACCGTGTCAATGCCGACAATCTTGTCATCGTCATATTCAACGGTAACCTGAGTTTTGCCGTCAGGACGAAGATATGAAAGTGTGCCGTCTTTTCTTACCTTTGTAAGCTGTTTTGCAAGCTTGTGGGCAAGAGAGATAGGCATAGGCATAAGTTCGGGTGTTTCATCACAAGCATAACCGAACATCATACCCTGATCGCCTGCACCAATCTGATTATCGGTATCGCTTTCGCCGTCTTTAAGTTCAAGGCTTTCGTTTACGCCCATTGCAATGTCGGGTGACTGTGCGTCAATTGATGTGAGAACCGCACAGGTGTTGCCGTCAAAACCGCACTTCGGATCGTTGTAACCGATGTTGTTTACAACCTTTCTTGCAACATCTGCAATGTCAACATAACAGTCGGTTGAAATTTCACCCATAACATGAATCATACCTGTTGTAGCTGTAACCTCGCAGGCAACATGAGCATTTTTATCCTGAGAGAGGATTTCGTCAAGAACTGCATCGGAAATCTGGTCACACACTTTGTCGGGATGACCTTCCGTTACAGACTCGGATGTAAATAAATGTTTAGCCATTTAGAAAACTCCTTCCAAAAAAATAAGCACCATTCATCCGAAAGGTGCCGTGTTTACTCATCTTTCGGTAAATACCGCAGGATTTGGCACCTTGCATACGCAGGTTGCCGGACTTCACAGGGCCTGTCCCCTCAGTCACTCTTGATAAGATCGTTCTTATTCAATTCTACAAATAGATTATACAGTATCTTTCGACAAATTTCAAGATTAATTTGCAATTTTAAAAAGGTAAAAATAGTAAATATTTCAGCCGTTTGGATTGAAAATTTTAACTTATAGTGCTAAAATTAACGCGAGGTGACTAAAAATGAGTATTACCGTGAGAGAATACGGGGAAAATGATATTAAGGGTATGATTTCTGCATGGAACGAAGTTGTAAGGGACGGAGTTGCATTTCCGCAGACTGAAGAACTTGATTTTGAAAGCGGAAAAAAGTTTTTTGCAGAGCAGACTTGTTGTGCTGTTGCAACCGATGAAAACGGCGAGATTCTCGGAATGTATATTCTTCATCCGAATAATGTTGGCAGATGCGGTCACATCTGCAACGCAAGCTATGCGGTTTCTTCTTCGGCAAGGGGAAAAGGTGTCGGCAGAAAGCTTGTGTCGGATTGTCTTAAGCGTGCTAAAAAATACGGCTTTAAGATTTTGCAGTTCAACGCTGTTGTAAAAACCAATACACCTGCAAGAAATCTTTATGAAAGCCTCGGCTTTGTAGGCTTGGGAGTTATTCCGAAAGGCTTTTTGATGAAAGACGGTCACTATGAGGATATCTGTCCTTATTATAAAGAACTTTAAAATTTTCAATTTGACCAAAACAGGAGGATAAGAGATATGATTATTGATTTCAAAAATATGGAAGAACAGATTTTGCCAAACTTCAAAGGCGGAGAAAAGGCATATGCCGTAAAGAAGTTTACGGACGACAGAAATATGATTATGCACGGCCGTCTTGAAAGCGGTGCGTCAATCGGACTTCACACTCACGAGGGCAATTGCGAAATGTTCTACATCATCGAGGGAACAGGCAAGGTGCTTATGGACGGCGAGTATGAAAAGGTTGAGGCAGGCGTGTGCCACTACTGCCCGAAAGGTCATACACACAGCCTTATCAACGACAGCGACTCTGACCTTGTGTTCTTTGCTGTTGTTGCAGAGCAGAAGTAATTTTATTTTAAGTTTTTAATTTCCGATTATTCTCTGTTGTATCTCAAATCCCTGTGCAAAAACTAAAACAGGGGTGATTACTGTGAACAGAAATGCAGAAAAACTCTGCGAAAAATGGGACTTGCCGCTCGGCTTTACAATGGCACTCGGTGAAAATCCCGATGCTATGCTTGCCTTTGCAAGTATGCCGAAAAAGCACCGTGACAGGTGTATTGATAAGGCGAGAAACGCAAATTCCCGTTTAGAAATGCAAAGAATAGTATCGGATATAGCACAAAAATCTTTTACCGATTTTATAGGTTGACAAAAAAGCAACGGAGCGGAAACTTCGTTGCTTTTAAACTATTATCTGTTATTATTCGTTTGTACTTGTATAAAATTCTCTTTCACCGATAAGTTCACTTGCATTTCTCCAACGAACTTTTTTTGAGCAGATGACAGTGCCTTTATAATTTTGTATGTCATCTTCCTTTATATCGCCGTTATCGCACCAATAAACAAGACCGTCTTTCATGAAAAATGATGCGTCCAATATTTCGCAGGTGAACTCTTGATTCACGGGATACATACTTATATATTCAAGTTCGGAAAATTCAAGTTCAAGTGCGGAGATATCCTCAAATTGTCGCTGAATAAGAACAGTTAGTGTTCGTTTTGTATTTGTGGGAAGCATTGACAGGTTTTCATCAACATACGCACCGCTTGAATATTTCATTTCTTTTATGCAACTATCGTGAAATCCGTGGATTTCTCCCATAAAATCGTCAATTTGTTGTTGTGTATAAAGTTCGTTCCACATAGATATCAACCTACAATCAATAGAAGTATATCAATATTATACGGTATTTTGATTTCTTATTATATTGACAAACTATACAATTATTTTCTGCTTGTTTTGTCAATAAAGATAGAATTGTTATTTATTGACTTTTGCTTTGAAGAAATTTATAATGATGATATTGATTTTGCGGAGGTATTCTTATGACAATAAAATGTTATGATAAACTGCCCGATGAGGCTGTCAAAATCAGAACACTTGTTTTTGTTGAAGAACAGGGGTTCAAGGATGAATTTGACAGCATTGACGAGGTTGCAACGCACCTTGTTATGTTTGACGGCGACAATCCCGTTACTGTTGGAAGGTTCTTTCCGTCAGAAAACAAGGGCGAATATATTGTCGGACGGGTTGCCGTTAAAAAGGAGTACCGTGGCAAAAATCTCGGAGCGGAAATGCTGAAAGCCTGTGAAAACGAAATTGCAAAAATCGGCGGTACTGCCGTTACGGTTTCGGCTCAGGTTCAGGCTGAAAACTTTTACAAAAAACAGGGCTATGTGTCGGTGGGAGAAATCTACTTTGACGAGCATTGCCCGCATATCAAGATGATTAAGAGTCTTGATAACTGACAGACAAAACAAGGCGGATGAAGGTTTTACTTCACCCGCTGTTTGTTTATCTGTGTTTCTCAACAAAATCGGCGATAAACTTTTTGAATACGCTTGCCTGTGAGATTCCGATACTTCTGCATATCCCTCTGAATTCCTCAACAAGCTCCTTCGGTGCAGAAAATGAAATCTGGCTGTAGACCTTTTCGTTGTATCTGCGCTTTACTTCGGTTGATGTGGCGGTTTTCCTTTTTTCTTCCATAATAATTCCTCCTCAAAATCAAAACGGAATCTCATAATTTCATCGTTTTTTCTGCAAATTACATTGATATTTTCAATGTAACTAGCTTAAATGACAAAGTGAAGTTAGGGTAAATATACCCTTTTCACAACAAAAAGCCAAATAAGCGGTTTTATGAGGCTTTTAATAGGATATATACCCT